>CAZCKE010000102.1:0-10467 GCA_964499005.1 uncultured Tepidisphaeraceae bacterium | reverse complement strand
TCCTTGTAGCACAACGACTTCTGCGTTTTGATGGGCGCCTTTTCCTCCCAGACAGTCGTCCCCTTTCCCTGTCGTCCCCTTTCCCTGTCGTCCCCTTTCCCTGTCGTCCCCTCGCTCTCACGATCGAGGTTCCTCGCTCGCCGAGGCTCGCCGGAGGGAAAGGGTCCGGCTCCGCTCGTCCGCCTCACGGCGGCCTCGCTCCCTCACGGGGCAACGGGGGGCTAACGGGGCAGAACCAAGGGGCAGGAACCTGTATGGAGGGCGTGACCGCCCCCATCTCAACCAACCCTCAAACGGGTTGGGGAGGAAGATCAACTGGAAGCAGCCGCCCTGGCCGAAACGGCCAACGAACCGCGATCCGATCCGTGCTCGTGGTATTGCTGGGTCAAATCGCCGCGGTTCGTCTTTCGGCGTGCGCCGAGGGATCGGCTGCATCTTTCATGGAAGATAGAAGGTCGGCGGAAACCGCCGGCTTTTTCTTTACCCCTACGCCCGAGCGAGCGAGCAAAAGAGAAGAAAAGGTCATCTTTCGCTGCCGCATTACTTGGAGCATACAGGCACCCCACGGCCGTCAAGCCGCTCCGCTTGCGCTCCGGGCGTTGACTGCCGTGGGGGCCCGCCTGTCTTTGCTCCGCGTAAGCGGCAGCAGAAAGCTGTCGCCAGGTCGAAATTACCAGCTCAAACAAAACGACGATGGGAATCGACATCTATGCCCACTGGGACGGTCAAACGGAGGAGGAGCTTGATGAGCAATACCGCTCCATTTTTGAGAACGCCTCTCCTAATCGTGGCTACCTGCGTGAGGCGTATCACGGAGAGCCGTATGCGACGCATTACCTCCTTTCAGAGGTATTCGAGAGTGGCGGCATTGCATATATCCCCGCGATGCTGTTGCGGGAGCGGCTTCCGGAAACTATCCGCTTAGCCAAGGAGCGTGAACAAGCACTCTACAACTCCTCGACCGAGGAGATTGACGCCGTTCTACGCCGCTACAGGGAGTTCGTGGAGCTCTGCGAGCGGATGGAGGAGGAAACGGGGCGGCCAGCCAGAATCCACGCCTCGTGGTAGCCAAGAAGGCTACGGGTCGAATTAACAGCCAACACAACATTCAATTGACACATATCAGAGTATTTTTCCCCAACCTCTACATCGTCTCGTCAGGGGCGTTGCACGCACTCCAAGACAGCGGAGAATCGTTCGTTAAGCTCATTCTCGATCGATTCGAGTGGCCAATGGTCGATTTTACTAGCCAACATTCACAGCATGAACCAAGAACAAAAGCCAAAGGTCGAGCCGGTGACGGTCGACGAGAAATTGAATGACGTGAGGAAGCGTCTCGGGAGGATCGAGATGCACTTGATCGCCATTCGTGGGCCTCGACAGACAAAGAAGGACGAGTAGAAGCTACTCGGCAGACACCCCGCTAACGCGGGGTGTTTGTCTTGCTCGCTCGGGCTAGCCACCTGTAGCGGCCCCACCCCCTGACCCCCGCCGGATGCCTCCCCCGGGGGAAGACTAAGAACTACAAGACAATCAGTGACCGAGGGAAAGGGAGCACTTTTGAAACCGTAATTCTGCTTATTATTAGGAATCCTTAACAGATTAAAGATACACAATTGGTTACATGATGACCACAACATTTCACTTGAAGTCAGACAATGATCTTCGTATAATTTTTTCGAAGGTACTCGGTCCTGCACCTCACCGGGAGAACAACATGCCCGATAAATTTGTAGCGGTCAATCCGCTTCGCAATGCGTCCGGGGCCTTCGCGACACTTGCGCCAATTTTTGGCGATGCAAATTCGCAGCCAGCGCCCCTTCCGCCCGGTGCAACCCTCAACAATTTCAATGTATATTTTACACAAACGACATTCTCTCTTGCGGCAACACTGAAGGTATCTGCGATTTTCGACGGATCGTTTAGTGCCAACGAGTCGGCATTTTTTTTTGATTATTTAGTTTCGCGAGACGAATATAAACCAGCACCGTCGCCTCAGGATGCTGTCTTGGGAACGCGCTGGGCTGTTGGGCTTCGCGTAGCATTTCGTGTTCAAAACCTAGATGCAAAGGTTAGCGCTAGCTTCTCCGCTTTGAGTGCGCAAGTCGACGCAGGTTTCTCGTCAGCAGAATACGAGGTGCAAGGTCTTGGTGTAGGACTACCCGGACTGAAGATTGTGACCGACAATATAGGTCAACTGCTCGGCAATTGGAAATACGACAGCTACTATAAAATGAACATGCAAGTGATTCCCGGAATCACGAATTACATGGTTGCAAATATCGGGTCACTCCAACCACAACCCGTCGCTGTTTACCTATCCAACGCGGCTTCAGACCAACCAATGAACCAGGCTAGAGCGGCATATTTCGCTTATCGCTGGATTTCTGAACAAAAACCTCTCGCAGATGCACTCAAAATGCCAGAAACCGCGATCACCAGCCCGGATATGGTCACACTTGTCTACAATAGGGTAATGCCTGGGGCGGCGGTAACCGACGTGCCTTCGAATGCCGCGCGGGATGCTGCGCGGGCCTGGTTAGAATATAAGTTTTAGACCTTCAGTCGTGCGGGTACCCTGTTACAGTGCTTCGTGGCACCCGACGACGGAATCCCCTCTTCACAATGCGAAGAACGGTGGGACACCGCCGCGATCGCATGTGCGCAAACTGTTGAAAGATGGCCCGTTAGTTGAAACGTGTGGGCCGCAGTTGTAGCATTGAGGGTGTCCAAGTCCATTTTCGATGTTTCATTTCAAACCTGATGAGCTGATTTTGCCGGCGAATCGCCTCAAGATCGCGGAGGGACATATGCGATTCTGGATAACGCGTAGGCCAAAACCCACGCGAGCCTCGCGAGGTCGCGGGAATTCGGGCTATTTGCCTGAACCATTGGAATCCCGCTTGTTACTGACAGCTCTTACGACTTTATACTCGTTCGACCCCACCGTGAGCTATGCTCCGAGTGGCAGTTTGGTAATGAACAAAAATGGAGACCTGTTCGGCACGACAGTCGGTGCCGCAGGAGGTGCTCTGGGAAGCGTGTTCGAGCTTCCACAGGGCTCCGGTACAATAACGACACTTCATTCATTCACTGGCGGTGCTGATGGCAGTTTTCCCATTACGGGTTTGATTATTGACGGCAATGAGAATCTATATGGAACAACGGAGAATGGTGGCTCAAACAACAGTGGAACGGTCTTCAAACTGACGAAGAGTAATGGCGGCAGCTATAGCTTTTCGACATTGGCCGACCTGAGTGGCGGAGGCCTCGGTGGAAATTACTGTGTTTTAGCAATCGATAATCGTGGCAATTTGTTCGGGGCAACATCTCAAGGCGGCGTAGCAAACGGCGGCATTGTGTTTGAAATTGCCAAAGGGAGTGGCGCGCTGGTTCCCGTAGTTTCTTTTACAAACAGCGCTGGTGCTGCGGGTCTCGTGATTGATAAGCAGGGCAATCTTTTCGGAACTTTCAATAACGGCGACGCCACGGGTAACGGTACTCTTTTCGAGATCACGCAAGGGAGCCACACGATTATCCCCTTGGCTTCACTAGATGGTACAAACGGTAGCGGAGTAGGCCGCTTACTTTTGGATCGCCGCGGTAATCTTTATACTGAAGCGTTCTCAGGCGGTCCGACATATACCGCTTTGGGTACCGGCGAAGGCACGGTCGTCGAGCTACAAAAAGGGAGTTCGACTGTTACCACCCTTGCTTCGTTTGGCGGTATTAAAGGAGCTAATCCCATTGGAGATTTGGCGATAGATAACAATGGCGACTTATTCGGTGTCGCCGCGAATGGAGGGGCTCACAACGACGGCGCCGTCTTCGAGATTGTGAAGGGCAGCGGCATTGCCACAGCGATTGCATCATTTGATGGGACGAACGGTCAGTTTTACTATGGGGGCCTTATCAGCGATGACGCAGGCAATCTTTTCGGGACAGCTATTCATGGTGGTGCGAACACGTATGGCACGATATTCGAAGTCGCGCAAGGCATCCCCGTTATTGATGCAAGCACCCCGACAATCGTCAGTGGTCGAAATACCAAGCAATTATTTACGATCGCGGGAAGTGACTTCGCACCCGGATGCTCGGTTACACTCACAAACGTCACCACAGGCGATCATCTCTCTAATGTTACCGTCCTCTCGCAAACGACGAGCCAAATCACAATCTTTGCAAACTTCGGTGCGCCGACGAATGATGAAAGCTGGACCGTTCAGGTGACAAATCATCCTAACAATTTTTCCCGTGATACATCGTCGTTAACAGTAGTCATTGCCGACCCCCTAGCTTTCGGCAAGTTGCTTGGGTAGTTCAACGGCGTCTTTATTTTTTCTAATGGCACAACATCCGCCGGTAAGCCGTTCCATGGTATACACGCACCCAAAACCCCAAATACGAACAACCCGGGCGGCGTGAGCACAGGCGTTGAATGGCAGTGCGTCGAGTTTGTTAATCGGTACTACTTAGACGTCTTTTGGACAAATCTCCTGCCCGATCCAAACAACGGAATGAACGCGTCTCAGTATTGGACGACTACGTCGAGCTTGCAGCCTGTTGCAAGCTTCCAGCATTTTGCAAATGGAGGCACTATAGCGCCACAACCCGGCGATATTCTTTGCTTTAGCGACGGCGCGAACAATCCCGGTCATATCGCAATCGTTCGCGAAGTATTCCAAAATAAGATTTCAGTGATTCAACAGAATGTGACCGAAAGTTATCGCGATGCGAATTTCTGGTACGGGTTTCAGGTCCAGAATGGTACGTTCACCGTGGATGCCTCAAATCTGAACGCTGGTGGCCTCGTCTATAGTTGTCAGGGATGGTTGCGGCTAGCCAAGCCCATTCCCGTTCCCGAGGTAGTCGCCGCCATGGTCTCCCCGTCTCAACCATCACTTTCCATGTTAGACACCGGGATGTTCGTTGATCTTTCGGGATCGGCCACACAAATCTCTAAACAATTACTGACAAGCGACAAGGGTGTTTTGACGTAGGTTCTGTCGGGAATCTGAAAGCAAACGGTTTCGCGATTGGAACATGCACCACGTCGATTCTTTGTGATATAATTACATATTATGTCGCATTGGCGAACTCGGCTTCTTGCGGCGGCGATAGGGATCATGATTGTGTTCGTCGCCATTGTTTCTGGCAAACGGAGTGGCTTCATCCATTTAGGGCTAACCGCCAAGGCGACCTCGACGGCTAACTCAGCAAATTCCGGGGTAACTCGGATCGCGTTACTCGCATCGCCGGTCGACGAAGAAATATGGTCGGCGCGACGCGAGGGCAATGACATACCGACAGTGCCATTGGGATGCGACATCGACGGCCGATTAATTCTAATGTCGCCGCAAGGACAACAAATCACAGTTCCGCATGAAGTAGCAGACCTCCTGGATACATGCCGCGTGAGCGATCACGATGAATGGATAACCGGGGTTGCTTCAAATCCACTTGATCCGGGTCGCAGCCTCATTCTGCTAACGGAACGTTACCCGTCGCGACCGGGAGGCGTGATTGGAAGTCGTGTTTATTCCTACAATTTGAAGACTGCGTCCCTTCAACTGCTGTATGTAACGGTAGTCAAGGATCGAGACGGAGCAGGGGAATATCTCGTCCCAATTGGAACACAGTCATCCTCATTATTAATGCGAACACACGTAAGTGGCACAGACAACGTTTGTTCCAAAGCTTTTTATGATCCAACCGGTATCGATCAATTTTACTCGCTTGACCTTGCGAGATTGTCAGTAGGGCTCAAGAACTACGAAGTTCCTAACACGCTTGCAAATCGTGACGCTGCCAGGGAGGCCGCCTGTGAGGCAAGTTACAACCCATAAAATGTCGAAGACAAAAAAGCGGAGCGATCATATCGTTTTTTCCGCTTACGCGTCGGGTTCGGCTTGATGCAGCATCGGGCCCGCAACTGCCGCACCCTCCAACGCAAGTCGTCGCTGTCGTAGGCCGCATCGGCAATCACGTGTCCGACCACGCCTTGCTCGAAGCCCGACAAGAGTGTTGGGGCTTGCGGGCAGTCGCCACGCTGGCCGGGCGTGAGCACCAGTTGCAATAACCGGCCTTGGCCATCCGCCCTTTGGTCACATTGCCGAAGAGGCGCTCGATCGTATGGCACGATTACATGGTGCACCTGATGGATTTGAAGGAAACGCTCAGTCTTTTCGCGTAATTACAAAGCTTGCTGAACATAAACCAGAATTCGAAGGCCTCAATCTAACGCGCGCAACCTTGAACGCACTTCTCAAATATCCATGGTCACGCGGAACGGAGGGAATAACCTCAAAGAAGTGGAATTACTATAAAACCGAGGAAGAAGACTTCACATTTGCTCGACGGCCCAACGAACTACACACAAGTCGAATGAGTGCCGAGGCCGCGCTGATGGATTGGGCCGACGACATAGCGTATTCAGTTCACGACATTATCGATTTCTACCAAGCCGGAATGATCCCTTTGGACCGATTGAGCCGGGAAGATGACGACGAAATCGGTGATTTCCTGAAAGGCGTCAAGACCGCATGGGAACGCTACAAACTGCACCAAGACGATAATTTTGAAGAATACAAAGCTGCCTTCGTCGAATTAACGCCATTTCTTTCTGTCAGTCGCCCATATGCAGGCTATTCCGAGCAACGTTACGCCTTAAAGAAGCTCTGCTCCTTTCTCATCGAAAGATACTCTCGAGCCGTGACGCTCCAGGTCCCCGCCAACGATGCGGAGCCATTTCTTAAAATAACACCACGGCTGAGGACTGAAGTCACGATGTTAAAAGAGCTGACGTGGCATTACGTCATTCGCGAGCCTGCTCTGGCCTCGCAGCAGGAAGGTCAAGAAGTGATCATCGAATCTCTCTTCGAAACGTACTGGAATGCATGCGAAGATCGCCGGCGCTGGCGATTTTTTCCGCCCCGCTTGCGGGATATCGCAGAAAAAGACGAGGTCGATGATTCAGATAACAAAACTAAACGATGCCGTCTCGTATGTGACATTATTGCAAGTATGAGTGAACAGCAGGCTCAGGCGATGTATCGACGATTCAAGGGGATCAGCACTGAGTCAGCATTCATGATGATTTTTCGATGAAGAGAGCGGCGGACACGGCCTCGCGAAATCATTGTCCGCCTCGTACAGCTTCACGACAACATTGGCTTTCCGATCCCGCTCCTCAACTCGCGCCAAGGCGTCGCTCAAGGAAATCGACAAGCCCGATTCCTGCTGATACCAGCCCGCACAAATCTCCATGCACGTTCGGCTGATCGTCAGACTATCCACATCCGCCGTTCTCATGCGAATCGGAACTTCCATGTCTCCGACCAGGACAAAGGCCTCTCGATCCTTGAGGCGAGCGATCTTGGCCATGGCAATGAAGATCTGCTCGTCGATAGACCGAAACAGGGGTTGGCTGGCCTCCTTGTCCATGACAGGGAACAGCATCGGGCTTAGCGTGATGCTTTGGCCAATCGATTGAGCCCACATCGAGCTCTCACCGACGCTCGTCGCATCACTCGTCCCACGTGATTCGCCGCCACCGTAAGAGTCGGACTCGCTTTCACTCTCGGTTTCCGATTCGCCATAGGTTTCGCTCGATGAAGTGCTTTGGCTGCGGCTCCTTCCTCGGCTTTTCCCCGAACTTGATCCCTCCGAACTACTCCAGCCAGTGGATTCACCCCATTGGCTTCCCGTAGAATCGTTAGTACCTGCATTCGTTGAATTCCCCACACTCCATGACTGGACTTTTCCATCGTCATTGAAGTGGTTCTGGAAGTTCGTGTTACCGTCGCCTTGGAGCTCGCGGCCGGAAATTCCGAAACTTTCGCTCTTGGCTTCGCCGGCCGAGTTCCCGCGCGATTCGCTTCCGCCAGAGGTGGTGCCGCCGCTCCGACCATTGCTCGACGTCTCGCCACTCGAATTACTCCACTGTTCACCGTTAGTCTCCGACACTCCATCGGTCTTACTCCACGACCGCGTTGACGAATGTCCGACCGTGTCGGTGTGACTCCAGTTGCGGCTTTGCCCCTGCGAGGTCCCCTGCGTTCGGCTTCGCTGCTCTCCGCCGCCATTGGTGACCGATGAGGAGCGTCCCACGCTCGGCAAGTACATGAGCCGATAGCCCATGACTTTCGTCGAGTAGTGTTGGAATTTCACACGATCCGGATCAAAAGTGTCCCAGAAAAGTGATTCGGCGATGGGTTCAAGATTCGCCCTTGAACGAAGTCGAAAGATGATCTTCGAGCGCGCATTTTCCAGCACTTCGTCGTAAACCCGTTGTCCGTATGGACCGCTGTTCAGGAGTTGTTTTGGAAATTGCGCCGCCAGCGTCATGCCAATCCCAAAGCCGCGGGCTTCGGCCAAGTTCTCGGCAATCGTAGGACTGATGAAGCGGGGGAATTCATCGATGTAAACATAGAACGGTTTCACGTTATCGTCTTTGCCCCTCTCATCAGCCGCAGACCAGAGGTCCGCAAGGAGGAGCGTGGCAAACAGATCGGCGTTTTCGCGCGAAATCGCTCCGCCCGTCCGACTGAGGTTGACGAGGACGATGTGGCCCTCGTTCAAGGCCTTTGAGAAATCGAGTGAAAGGCCGCCCTGGCCAAAGATGGCCCGCAAAAGGGGATTAAGGAGAAACCGCCGGAACCGCCGCACAGAGGACGAGATATTTTCCTCAAACGCCTTTTGATTTCGTCGCGCCCATTCCCAATCACGTCGAATGACAGGATCGGGAATCCGATCCACGGCGACGAGACCATCAGGGGTAAACATTTGAGCGGCGTCGGCAAGCGTCCGGCCTTCGTGGTAGAGGCGAAAAAGAATGTTGGTCGCCCACTGCTCGAAGAGCGGACTGGCGTCGGTTGTGGCTTGGCCCCACACATGCGCCATCGCCCGGATCAGGGCGTCGATGATGACACTGGGCTCGACCTCGCGCCGCCGCAGGGGATTGTATTGAACGATGCTCTCCGGACGGGTGAAGTCGATTGGGATGACCGGAAGGTTATGGCGACGGGTCGCTGCAAGCCAGGCCATCGTGTTGTCGTAGATTTGACCGTGGGGGTCGAGGAGCAACAGGCCGCATCCGGTCTGTGGATGCGCTCGCAGATCCTGCTGCACTAAATGCTCAACGAGCTTACTCTTACCTGTGCCCGTTAAGCCGAAGATCGCGGTGTGTTGCAATCGGCGATCGTGAGGCAACACAATCGGACGACCGTTTTCCGCGTAACCGAGAACAAGATCATTACCTTGGCGTGCCATGGTGGGCTCCTTTCTAGTTTTCACCAAATTTGGTGTTAGCCTGTTCGTCTATTTCTGCTTTTCTCACTTTGAGCTTCGCCGGGTCCTTGATGAACGACTCAACGTATCGATATTGCTCTTGGCGCCATGCCTCTTTCTTTCGACGGCGTTCCTCGTCGGAGTCGGTCTTCGGCGGTTCAGGGGCACACGCGCGAAAAGGCGGGACGACGATATCGAAGATCACGGGGTCGGGCAGGAATCTTCCTCGATCTGACAGGGCGAATTTGTAGCGGTAACGCTTGTTGGGCTCGAGAAGAGTTTCACTGAAGTCGCCCCGGATCATTCCCGATTCCTTGCGAAAAACTTCGCCATCCCTGAAGCACACGAGCTTGGGGGGAATGGGCCGGTCGTAGGTAATCTCCCACTGAAAGATTAAAAGGCCCGAGCGTTTGGGATCAAAAAAATGGTTGACGACAATGCCGTTACCCGTTGCTTGGCCGGCGAAGGCCTTAGCGCGAACGGTTTCGCTGGCAGTCTCCCAGTCTTCTCGCGTCGGCGCCTTACGCTGGAGCTTGTAGTCGCGAAGCGCGATGGCGAATGTCTTTTTCTCCTGATCGAGTTCGCCTCGTTCAGCGTTAAGCCCTTGGCGAAGGGACGCGAGCTCCTTGTTGGATTTCTGTTTCTCTTTCTCAAACTCAGATTTCTCTCGGTCGAATTCTCGCAGCCACGTCGCCTGATCGTCTTGCAACGATTTCAAGCACTGTTCAGCGTTGCTCCGCCTCGCTTTCTCATTTGCAAGTTCATCCCTAGCGTTGTGCGAAACCTCAGACCCATGTAGTGCGAATAGGGCGCTCGCGACGAGCGCAGCGACGCTCAAGCAAACGAAGAGCACGGACCATCCACTCGGAGGCAGATCGGGATAGATATTCCCTTGGAAACTAAAGTTGCCATTTTGGTATTTGGTGACGCGCCAAATCTTTCCGTTCACCAGAACGTCAACAAAGCTGTCTGGCGGCCATTCCTGGTGGTTGCTGACAGAATTCGCCTCTTGGGGAATCCAAAACCATTCATCACCAACTAGCTGTATCGCAATCCACACTTGGCCGCCGGAGATGACTGCTGCCGGCCTCGACGGAGAGTGGACGTGTTTGTCTGGATCGAAGCCGTGACCTTCCCCCCGAAATCATACCAAGTTCAATGTTAGTGTCTCCAGGGTTT
>CAZCKE010000101.1:0-10526 GCA_964499005.1 uncultured Tepidisphaeraceae bacterium | reverse complement strand
TGTAGCCGGCCCCCATCGGCGCACCCCAACCCCTTGCCCTGGTCCCCGGAAACTCCCGAAGGGGCGGGAGCACCGTCGCCGGCCTCCTCGCGGGCCTCGCCTACGAGGAAGCCTCCCGCTTCTCCTTCATGCTCGGCACCGTCGCCATCGGCCTGGCCGCCGTCAAAAAAGTCCCCGCCCTCTTCAAACCCGAAGCCCGCCATTTCCTCGGCATCACCGCCGCCGCCGCCGTCCTTGCCGGAATCACCGCTTACCTCAGCACGCGCTTTCTCATGCGCTATTTCCGCCACCACCGCCTCGCCCCCTTCGGCTGGTTCTGCATCATTTTCGGGACGTATGCGGTGTTCGTGCTGCGGCATTGACGGTGTTTGGGGGCAACGGTCTACTGTGCGGGTCATAACACAGCCCCTGTGGCGGAACGGCAGACGCTACGGACTTAAAATCCGTTGGGCCGCAAGGCCCGTGTGGGTTCGATTCCCACCGGGGGCATGATTTTCCGATGGATTTTAGGGGTCAATTGACATTGACCCCCGCCGTGGCTTGAGTGCATCGTTAACGCTATTCGATGAGGGCAGGGAAGGTTGAGGAACCCATTTTCAAACAGCATTGGAGCGAATCTTCTTCCGATTTCCCGAACGATCTCGAAAACATTTTCTTCTGTAAAAGCTATTCGAGACTCGGTGGAATCAAGAACGGATGTTGAAAGAGTTTGACGATGCCACTATCTTTGTTTTGGTAATGCCTCATCGACGGCATGGGGAATTTTGGCTAGAAAAGCTTGGAACTTTTGTTTTAGTGAAGACAGTCCGGCCCTACCCGCATTTTGGACTGCGGTCGGATTTTGAGTCACGCATCTTTCCACCCAATCCGAGAAATATTTGGGCAAAACATTCTTGGCTGTCTCAATGTAGCGTTGAAGATGGTGGTCAAGCCGATTCGAGCGAATCTCCATTTCCCGTTTCAACTTGTCGATGTCTGTTTTGATGTCTGCACTTGTCATCTGTCCTCCATGACTTAGATCGTGGCTCTCTAGCGAACTGTCACGACAGGAAATATTGACGAATTGTACGCACGCTTTCCGAAAAAGTTTACATGGCGGATGATTTTCTAGATTTGAAAGCCAAGATGTATGAACACACCGGTTTAATCGACGAGTTTTTGCAGACAGTGGGCCTAACTCTAATTCTCTGCCAGGCTTTTGAAGACCGTTTGAGACAATATTACGTTCTGGCCTTTGAAATGAAACCCGGCGATGCCGAATCGGAAGTTACAAAACTACTGGAAAAATCGAGGGACAAAGATACTCTTGAAGCATTGCTGCGAAAACTGAAAACGCGAATGCAGATGGACCAAAAGACTTCTGACTTCTTGACTGAATTCTTAGATGAGCGGAACTGGTTCATCCATCATTTGGAATACCAACACGGTCTTGATGTATATGATCCTCAAGCCCTCTCTCCATTGCTTGAACGGCTAGACCATCTCAAAGGTCGGGCCATTTATCTGACCAAAGAAGTAGGCCGTTTGTCGATGGCGTTTGTACAATCTAAGGGCATCTCCGCGGAACAAATCGACCAAGAAACACGCCGGCTATTACAACAGCGGATTAAGCCGGCCTGAGTTGATGGGTTTTCCAAATTGCATCTGTGAGTATCAGCTACAAGAGGTAGTCGAAAACTGGTGCAGACCGACAGGGTACTGTATCTCTGATAACTAACACCATGCCAGACTCACAAGCCCGCTCGGCATCATGCCAGCGGGTTTTGTATTGTGGCAAGCCGAAAGGTGTAGCGAGCCTGGGTACAGAGAGGGCAGGGTGAAGTATCAGTGAGGACAAACCGAATTCTGGCACGCTGCTGCGCAACACTTTCTGCTTCCAATGGAAAAAGTGTGTCGTCCAAAACAAAAATTTTTCATTTCTAAAACCCCCAAACCCCTCCCCATCCCCAAAACAATCCAATCCATGGACCCCAGCGCGCACCTCTTCCGTATAATGGTTCAGGGGTGAAAGTTTTGCGATTTTGATCTAACCCCTGTCAAACCCAGGCTCTACAAATCCAATCCTAGTTCCTCCCTCCCTTTTCGAGATCTCCCGCTTTTTTCCAAAACCAGCCGAAATAGCCGAATAATGGATTTGTGCCGATTGATTTTGCCCCGATCCGCTTTGTGATAGGCTTATAGTTGTTGATCGGTGCCAAACTCATGAGCGTGACCAAATCCGATCCTTTTGTCCGAATTCCTCCCGAGCCCGTTTCCGGGCGGAAGGTTCGCTCTCTTGCCCTGATCGCCCTGGTCAGTCTGGTCCTCGTCTTGGGGATCTGGTACCTCTGCAATCATGTCGGCCACTGGATGGATCGTTTCTACCCTCGCAAGTTCCGCGTGGTCGAGGCGGGGAAGATCTATGCCAGCGGGCAGATCGATCAGCATCTAATCCGTCAAGTCCTGGGCGATTACAAGATTCAGCAGATCGTTTCACTGGTCGGGGATGATCCCACCGATGTCGATGCCGTCGCCGAAAAGCGGATCGCCGGGGAGATGGGGATCAATTGGCGGAATTTCCCGCTGGGTGGCGACGGGACGGGCGACATTCATGCCTATGCCGATGCCCTGGAGACGATGGTCAAAAGCCTCAAGGCGGGCAAGCCGGTTTTGGTTCACTGCTCCAGCGGCGCGCAGCGATCCAATGGGGCAACATTCTATTACCGGGTCCTGATCGAGCATTGGGACCCCGAGCAGGCGGCCGATGAAATGGTCCGCAACGGTCACGTTCCCCGGAAAAATCCGGCGCTGATTCAGTATCTCAATAGCCACATGGCGGAACTGGCCGGAATCCTGGTCAGCAAAGGGGTGATCGATCGGGCGCCTGATCCGCTGCCGCAGGTTCGCCAGTCGCATTAAAGCTACTGGATTTTGATTCCGATTGCCGCTTGTACGCCGCCGGGAGGGGGGGCTATCATTCCTATTGAGTTTGCCGAGGCGACAAAAAGAATCACTGTTTTGCCCACGGTTGAAGACTCTTTGGACGATATGGAATAAGTGACGACTCTGGGACGACGGATCATGACTCCCGACGGTAATTCCGGTTACGCGAGCGGCGGGGACGAGCCCGGGCGGGCGCCGCCGAGCCCTTGGATCGCGCCGCCGCGAGGGGCGGCCGAGATTCGGACCGATTCGTTTGCCAGATTTGATCTTTCCGAGTCGCTAAGGCGATCGCAATCGTCAGTGCAATCGTCCTGGGCACTCTCGCTGGTGATCGCGTGTTTGGCCATCGGCCTGCTGGGGGCGGCGGTTCGATACGAGCAGGTGCGGATTCAGAATGAGCGTCAGCGGTCGTCGTCGTTGGCGACGGCGGCGAGCATCGCCGCGGGGAACAGCGAAGACCTGGGCGAGCTGATGGCCGATTCGCGGACACGATTGGTGCGGCTCAGCGGAGAGGCGGGGATTACAAATGCCTCCCTGGCGTGGAATCCGGCGCGTCCGGTGGGCGCGCTGTTTTGCGACAAGCTGCCGGTGGTCGCGGGCGGGGCGCCCTATGAGATTTGGGGAATTGGCAACGGGGGAGCAACGATTCATCTGGGGGACATTCAGCCGGCATCAGGGGTGAGCGTTTATCCGTTTCCGTTGCCGACGGGGCTGGGAGAGATCAGCCGGGTGGAAATTACCGCCGGGCCGCGCGGCGCGCAGGGGGTTGCCGCGCTGAGGGGAAGTGTTGGAGCCGTGACCAATTGATGGTCCATTTTTTTTGTTATGGGAGGCCCAGATGACCGTCCGACTAGCCGAACCCCCTCAATCCAATCGCCCAAGCCCTCCCAACCGATTTATTGATCCGCTCCATTCCAAGGCGTATTACAGCTTTTATCCCAGCGAGGTCTGGACGCCCAACGTCAATCTATATGAGACAGAGACGGCATACATTGTTTGCGTCGATCTGTCCGGCGTGGACAAGGCCAAGATCGACATTGAGGTCACCGGGGATCGGCTCACCCTGCACGGGAATCGTGCCGTTCCCGCGTATGAGCAGGCGGCGGGGGCGACCGGGCGCGTTCGGGTGCATCTGATGGAAATCGATCATGGGCCCTTTGCGCGGGAAGTGGAACTGCCCAATAATGTCCAGCGCGAGAACATTAACGCCAAGTACAAGGAAGGAATGCTCTGGATCGAATTGCCCAAAGTTGCCTGAGCGCAACGCCGGTAATACATAATTCCCCTCACCACAAACGTCGATCTCAACGACATGGCAGAACCTCAAATCATTGAGCGCACACCAACGGCGACGGTCATCCGGACCTCGCCCAATGGCCCGCCGGTCAGTATTCCGCATCTGCTGCCGATCCTTCCGATCCGCAACATCGTGGTGTTTCCCGGCACGGTGATGCCGCTGAACGTGGGACGCCAGAAGAGCAAAAACCTTCTCGATGAGGTGATGCCCGGGGAGAAGCTAATCGGGGTGGTCACGCAGAAGAACGCGGATGTGGAGGACCCAGGGTATGGGGATCTGTTCAACGTCGGCACGGCCTCGGTGATCTTGAAGCTCTTCAAGCTGCCGGATGGCAATCAATCGATTATCGTGCACGGGCTCTTGCGGTTTCGGTTGCTGTCGATCGAGCAGACCGAGCCGTTTGCGATGGGGCGGATCGAGATCATCGAGGATTCACTGACGCCGGGGCCTTCGCTGGACGCGCTGATGGCGTCGGTGCGCCAGCAGGCCAATCGTGTCATCGAGCTGTCGCCTAACACGCCGGATGAGGCGGCGCAGGTTCTCAATAGCATCACGACAGGGTCGGCCCTGGCGGATTTCCTTGCGGCGAACCTTCCGATTGAGAAGGGGGACATCGCCGAAAAAGAGCGCATGCTGGAAGAGCTGGATGTGGAGGGGCGGCTGCGGTTGATTGCCGGACGGCTGGCGGCGCAGTTGGACGTGCTGGAGCTGCAAAACAAAATTCAATCGCAGGTCAAGGAGAACATCGACAAGAGCCAGCGGCGTTACTACCTCCAGGAGCAGATCAAGGCGATCCGCAAGGAGCTGGGGGATCAGGATGCCGGCGGCGCCGGCGGCAGCGAAGTGGATACGCTGCGCGGGCGGCTTGAGGCAGCGCAGCTTCCCGAAGCCGTCATGAAAGAGGCGACGCGGGAATTGAACCGTCTGGATTCGATTCCCAGCGCCAGCCCCGAGTATGGCGTCATCCGCACGTACTTGCAGATTCTCAGCGAACTGCCATGGGGCGCCATGACCACGGACAAGATCGACCTGGTCGAGGCTCGCAAAATCCTGGACCGGGATCATCACGATCTGGAGAAGGTCAAACGGCGAATTCTGGAATATCTGGCGGTCCGCAAGCTCAAGCCCGATGGAGGCGGCGCGATTTTGTGCTTTGTGGGCCCGCCGGGCGTGGGCAAAACGTCATTGGGCAAGAGCATCGCCGAGGCGATGGGGCGGAAATTTATCCGCGTCGCCCTCGGCGGCGTGCGGGATGAGGCGGATATCCGCGGGCATCGCCGCACCTACATTGGCTCGATGCCCGGGCGGATCATCGCGGAGCTGCGCAAGGCGGGAACGCGAAACCCGGTCATGATGCTCGATGAGATCGACAAGCTGGGGGCGGATTTCCGGGGCGATCCGGCTTCGGCGCTGCTGGAAGTGCTGGACCCGGCGCAGAACAACACGTTCACCGATCATTATCTCGACGTGCCATTCGATTTGTCGCGGGTGCTCTTCATCGCAACGGCGAACACGATGGATACCGTTCCGGGGCCGTTGCGCGACCGCATGGAAGTGATTGAAATTCCCGGCTACACCAACAGCGATAAGCTGGACATCGCGCGGCGATATCTGGTGCCGAGGCAATTGGATGCCAACGGCGTGCAACCCAAGCAGGCGCGATTCCTGGATTCGGCGCTGGCATGGGTCATCGAAGGGTACACGCGCGAGGCGGGGGTGCGAAATCTGGAGCGGCAGATCGGCGCCGTCGCGCGGGCAATCGCGGCGGACATTGTGGAAGGCAAGACCGAGAAGGTGACTGTCAGCCGGGAACTGGTCAGCAAAATTCTGGGGCCGCGCAAGTTCGATCCGGAATTGGCGAGCCGGACGAGCGTCGCGGGGGTGGCGACGGGAATGGCGTACACCCCGTTTGGAGGCGAGATTTTGTTTATCGAGGCGAGCCGAATGCCGGGCAAGGGGCTGATCACGCTCACCGGGCAGATCGGCGAGGTGATGAAAGAGTCGGCGACGGCGGCGTACAGCCTGATCCGCTCGCGGGCGCAGAGTTTGGGGATCGATCCCAAATTGCTGGCGGAGAGCGACATTCACATTCACGTGCCGGCCGGGGCGGTTCCCAAGGACGGCCCCAGCGCGGGGGTGGCGATGTTCACGGCGCTGGCGTCGTTGATGCTCAATCGGCCGGTGAGGCATGATGTGGCGATGACGGGCGAAATCACCCTGCGAGGATTGGTATTGCCGATCGGCGGGTTGAAGGAGAAGACGCTGGCGGCCAAGCGGGCGGGGATCAAGCACGTGATCGTGCCGCGCCGCAACGAGAAGGACATGCCGGACATTCCTGAAGAAGTGCGCAAGACGCTGAAGTTTCATTTTGTCGACAACATCGATCAGGTGATGGCCGAGGCGATCGGCGTGACGGCGCGCTCATCGGCAGGCCATCCGGCGGCAAAAGGCCGGCTGGCGCGTCGGGCCGCCGCGCATGCGTCGCGCTCGGGAAATCATTCCGGGGGCCATGCGTCATGAGCGAGCAATACATCGTGACGCGCATCGATAAGGCGAGCGTCGTGGAATTCCGAACCGCGTCGCTGATGGACCCGCTGGTCCTGGCGACGGTGGAGAAAGACCTGGAAAGGCTCGTCGACGAAGAAGACCGGCGAATCCTCGTGCTCGATTTTACCAACGTGCAATTCGTTTCGAGCCAGGCGATCGGCATCGTCATCAGCCTGCACAAGAAGCTGGCGGCACTGTCGCGCAGCAAGTTCCTGTTGTGTGGTCTCAATCAAAAGCTCATCGAGCTGATGAAGATTACGCGGCTGGACAAAGTCCTGACGGTCAAGCCGTCGCAAAAAGAGGCGATCAACTCGCTGGCGATGGTATAAACCGCGGCCAAGGGCCGAGGGGAAAATATCTATTCACGGCATGGGGTGCGTGCTAGAATGCTTGCGGAGCAGCGAAACGAGTTCCGCGCATGTTTGAAGCCCACGGTGCAACTCAATTCAGCCTTTTTCTGGTGAACAAGCCGGGGATTTTGGCGCAGGTGACGCGGGCGCTGGCGGATGAAAAGATCAACCTCGTCGCGATGACTCTGGTGGATTCGCAGGAGCATGGAGTTCTGCGGTTTGTGGCGGAGAATCCGGCGGCAGCGCGGGCGGTACTGGGGAAACTCAACTTGCCGATGACCGAGACGGAAGTGCTTTGCGTGGACCTCTCGAATCATCCGGGCGCTTTGGCGGACGTGGCGACCCTGCTGGGGCAGAATCATATCAACATCAATTACGCGTATTGCACGAGCGGGGCGCCGGGCGGACGGACGACGGGGGTGTTCAAGGCGGCGGATCAGGCCAAGGCGCAGCATCTGCTGTCCAAAGGGGGTAAGCCGGATAAGGAGACGAATCTGCATCGGGGGCGAGGGAGACGGTGAACATCGGAATGCAAATGAAGAAAACCGCGGGGTGCGAAGGAAATCTGAATGACGATTCAGTGACCGAAATGTTCCAATGATTTTATACACTCCAAGATCGACGGCGTTTTAGTAGTTTCCACGAAATTTGAATTCCTTCGCGCCTTCGTGGATTACTTCGTCCGATTCGTGTGAACGATTGAAAGGGGCAGATTCAAATGTTTTTGCAATTGGGCAGGGGGACTTTTATCATCGCGATTTAGCATGAAAAAAATCACAACCTGGATCGTCGCTCTATTTAGTGTTCTGGTTGTCAATCAACGGCTAAATGCCCAGGCGGAGGTCAGCGGCTGGGGCAACCTGCGCGGAATTCGCGTGGGAGGGCAGCTCGTCGAGTTCACGACGGCGGTGGGGATTTACAACCCGGATTTTTCGCAGGCGACGCTTTCACAGCGCGAGGGGCCGGTCCGGACCAGCCGGTACGTGCGCGATGGGAATACAGTCACGGTGGGAGAGAATCTTCAGTTCGGGGCGCGCGGAGGGCGGGGCGGCGGCGGAGGATTTGGCGCGCCGGGAACAAGGCCGGCGACCAATCCGGCGGGCGGGCGCGGATTCGGCGGGCGGGGGGGATTGCCGACCAGCGGGTTCACGTATGTCATGAGCTATGCGGATACGTCGCCGGGCGTGTGCAGCGTGCAGATTCAGCTCACGTCGGTCGCGGCACAGAATATCGGGGGCGTTTTCTATTTTCTGAATTTTCCGGCGACACAGCTTGCCGGGGGGTCGGTGGAGATCATCGAAGGAGCAAACAGCACGCCGACGGTTTTGGGGTCGCCCGATGAGCAGGGGCGATATCTGGCGGGCAATGGCGGGGGCGTGCGGATTTCCGGGAAAAATGGGGAGCAGGTGGAGGTGGATTTCGCCAGCCTGCTGGATGTGGTGGTGCAGCGGGGGCGCGGGGCCGGCAGCGGTGAGGTTCAAATTTATTTTCCGATTATCAGCGGGAAGACCACGGCGGGGCAGAACGTTACCACGAGCTTCACGATCAAGGCGGCGGGAGAAGCCGATACGTCACCGGCGACGGTGACGATCGATCCGGTCCAGACGGGACGGACGTTTCTGGGGATGGGAGGAAACTATCGGATTCAGAATCAGAGGCTGGATCCGATTCATATTCAGTACATCATGGACCACATGCGCGTGGCCTATGGGCGCGTGGCGATGCCGTGGAATGCGTGGCAGCCGAGGGAGGATGCGGCGCCGCCAATGATGAGCGGGGCCGCGACGGAACCGGCGACGGAGCCAACGGGGCAGCAGAGCGGGCGCGGCGGCGGAGCGATGAATTCGCTCTCATCCGCGATGGAAATGGCGCAGAAATTGGCCAAGCAGGATATTCCGATGATCATCAGCGATTGGCAGCCGCCGAGTTGGGCGGTGATCTCCAATGGTGGAGGCGGGAGAGGATTTGGAGGGGGAGGCGGGCCGCGTGGACAGCGCCTCGATCCGGCAAAGTGGGATGACATCTGCAAGTCGATCGGGTCGTATCTGGTTTATCTGCGCGATCATTACGGTGCGGAGCCGGAGTTGTTCAGCTTTAATGAATCGAACATCGGGATCAACGTGCGGCAGACGCCGGAGGATCACGACGAGGCGATCAAGAAGCTGGGCGCATATTTCAAGTCGATCGGGCTGAAGACCAAGATGCTGCTGGGGGATACGGGGGATGCGCCGCCGGTGAGTTTCATCGGGGCGGCGCTGGCCGATCCTGAGGCCAAGCCGTACATCGGGGCGGTGTCGTTTCACTCGTGGCGCGGGGCGACGGATGAGCAATATCAGAAGTGGGCGGACGCGGCGACGAAGCTGGGGGTGCCGCTGATCGACGCCGAGGGGGGCAACGATGCGCAGGCCTCGAGTTATTCCAATATTTTCCGCGAGCAGTGGTATTCGCTGGACGAGGCGGCGGAGTACGTGCGGATCATGCGGATCTGCCAGCCGGAAGCGATTCTGGAGTGGCAATTGACGGAGAATTATTCGGTTCTGTATACGGATGAGAAGGGGGAACTGCATCCGACGCAGCGGTTTTACAATTTGAAGCAGTTGAATCTGACGCCGGCGGGGTCGGCGTGGATTGCGTGCAAGTCGAACAACAATCTGGTGCTGCCGGCGGCGTTCGCGGACAAGGCCAAAAATGTTTTCACCGTTCATCTGGTCAACAACGGCCCGAGCCGGCCGGTGACGGTGAGCGGATTGCCGGCGTCGGTTACGCAGTTGAACGTTTATGTGACCGACCATGAACAAGGCATGGCCAAAAGGGAATCGGTGGGTGTCAGCAATGGTTCGGCGCAGTTTAAATTGGCCGGACAGGCGCTGACGACGCTGATTTCCGGTGAACCTTCCAACCAACCGGGACTATGAACATCATCAACGCGATCGTGATTTTTGGTGGAGTGGGAAAGAACGGATATAGCGACAGGCATAATGATACCTGGATGTTTGTAGAGAGTGGCTGGAAAAAAATAGAAACAAATGATATAGGAACACGGGATCATCACAGGATGGTCTACGACAGGGCTATTCATTCTTTCGTATTATATGGCGGTCAGAGCGGGGAGCATAAACCTGATACAACAACCTGGCTATTGGACGGAAACGCATGGCGGGGGTTGAAGCTGGCAGGGCCGGGTATACGTTATCATTTCGGTATGTGCTATGATCCGGTCCGGGAAAAGGTGGTATTATTCGGTGGCGTTACCGATTCATCGTTGCAAGGTGATACCTGGGAGTTTGACGGGAAGCAGTGGGACTTGGTTTCCACGGGAGGTCCCGGCCCGAGAAGTCGTGTAGCGATGTGTTATGATGCAGGCAGAAAAATGGTTTTACTATATGGAGGTGACAATGGAAAAAGAAAAG
>CAZCKE010000100.1:5668-10571 GCA_964499005.1 uncultured Tepidisphaeraceae bacterium | reverse complement strand
ATCAAACTTCGCGAACGTTTTTTCCCCGGCCCGCTGGGTCGAAATCCGATGGGCATCGAAAAAGATTTGAAGAAACTCACTCTCGCCCAATGCCGCCGCGATTGGGAGAAGAGATACCACGGCAATCAGGGCATTATCGCCATTGCCGGGCAGATCGATTTCAATCGCGTTCACGACGAAGTCGAGAAATATTTCGCCGACCTTCCCAGCGCAAAGCCCCTGTCCGTCCCGCATCAAAGCCCCAAGCCGAGCATTCACCACGAAAAACAAAAGAGCGAGCAGACGCACATCGGCATCGCCTATCCCTCCGTCCCGGAGACCGATCCGGATTACTATGTGATCCGCGTCGCGATGGAGGTGCTGGGCGGGGGCATGAGTAGCCGACTCTTTACCGAGGTACGCGAAAAACGCGGGCTCTGCTACAGCGTCTGGGCCGGGTACACCAGCCTCAAGGATTTAGGCGCTATCCTCGCTTATGCCGGCACCAGCAATGAGCGCGCCCAGGCCACCCTCGATTGCTTGATCTCCGAACTGCACCGCCTGAGTAAAGGCATCACGCAATCCGAGTTGGACCGCGCCAAAATCGGCCTCAAGGCCGCCACCATCATGCAGGGAGAATCGACCTCCGCCCGCGCTGGCGCCATTGCCCAGGATTATTTCATGCGCGGCCGCATTCGCACACTCGAAGAGATTAAAGCCAAGCTCGATGAGATCACACTTAATCAGATCAATCACTACTTGAAATCTCATGAGCCGGGACCGTTTACGATTGTGACCGTTGGGCCAAAGGCGTTGAAGGGGTAAATTGTTCCTGGTTCCTTGTTCTTTGTTCTTGGATGGGCGATGAATCGCAAGGGCTTCGAGGGATTGAGAGTTTACATGGCAGCCGAAAAGCTGTCCGATGAGATTTGGCGCATTGTCCTTCTTTGGGACCGATTCGCGAAAAACACTATTGGAAGCCAATTGGTTCGGGCAGCGGATGCGATTGGCGCAAATATCGCTGAGGGCACGGGTCGCGGCAGTCACCTGGACAACCGGCGATTCGTCCGCATTGCGCGCGGCTCCTTCCACGAAACAAAACATTGGCTCAGACGTTCCTATCGCAGGCAATTGCTTTCCGCCGCGCAAATCCGCATTCTCAAACCGATCATGGATGAATTGGGACCAACGATCAATGCATATCTAAAATCCATCACACCGTTGCCACCCACGATGCCGCCGGATGCCAAGAACAAAGAACAAGGAACCAAGAACAAATGACCGCATTTTACCGACATCAGCTTTCCAATGGCCTCCAGGTGATCGCCGAATCCAATTCCGATGCCCACTCGTTCGCCGTTGGCCTCTACGTCAACACCGGCAGCCGCGACGAGCCGGTCCCCATCAACGGCGTCTCCCATTTCCTCGAGCACATGATGTTCAAAGGCTCGAAAAAATATACGTGGGAAGACGTCAATCGGATTTTTGATGAGATGGGGGCCAATTACAACGCCTATACGAGCCAGGAAAATACCGCTTATTTCGCCAACGTTCTGCCGGAATTTACCGAGCGGACAATCGAGCATCTCTCCCATCTTCTGCGCCCCGCGATTCGCGAGGAGGATTTCCAGACCGAGAAAAAAGTGATCCTCGAAGAGATCGCGATGTACCTGGATGATCCGGGCCATCGGCTTTACGAATCGCTAATGATCGAGCATTTTGGAAAGCATCCCCTTGGCCGCAGCGTGCTGGGCTCGGCTGAATCGATCACCGCGCTGACAAGAAACCAGATGGCCGATTATTTTTCGCGCCGCTACGGCCCTGGTAACACGATCCTCGCCGCCGCCGGCGCGATGGATTTCGATAAAATTCTCGCGTTGGCGAAGAAATATTTTGGCCGCTGGCCGGCGGCGCAGGCACCGCGAAAACAGTCCAAGCCCAAATATCAATCGAGCCGCAAATCGCTGGTGGATTCCAAGCTCAGTCGTCAATATCTGATGGGGATGACCCCTGGCCCCAGCGCGCAGGACCGGCGGCGCTTTGGCGCCCGTGTTTTGGCGGACGTCATCGGCGATGCCGAAGGGAGCCGCTTCTACTGGGCGCTGGTCGACAACGCCATCGCCGAGGACGCGGATTTCGGCTTTTACCCCCACGACGGATGCGGCAGCTTTTACATCTCGCTCATTACCGAGCCCGCCCGCGCCAAAAAGGCCCTGCAAATCGCCGCCAAGGAACTCAAGCGCATCCGTTCCGATCTCACCGAAGCCGAGGTCGAGCGTGCCAAAAATAAAATCTCCAGCAGCATCGTCCTGGAAGGGGAAGTCCCCATGGGCCGCCTGCGCGCCATCGCCGGCCAGTGGCTCTACAACCGCGAGTATCGCTCGCTGAAAGATGACTTGGCCACGGTCGACGCCGTCTCGAACGACTCGCTGAAAAAGTTGATGCGAGATTTCCCCTTTGGGCCCATTACGCCGGTCCCGCCCGGTTCTAAGAGTTGATTCACGCCACTCCCCTCGCCACTCGCTCGCCTTTTGTTGCCGCTCGGTCGCTTTTCGTAGCATTCTTTTCTCCCGCCATGTCAGCGATTGCATCCCCTTCTCGCTGACCTTTGCCAGGATCTTGTCGATTTTCTGCTGCTCCCGCCGTGCCGCCGCCGCTCGTTGCGAAAAATCAGGTGCCAGCCAACGGCGCTTCGGCTTCTCGTCCGGCTCATATCCCATCGATTCCTGCACCCCGGCCCCGCTTGCCTGTACGTCCCGCCACCGCGTGTAAGATCCCGAAAAAAGGAATACCCAAACTACCATCCCCAGAAAGTCATGCCGCTGCAGCGACATTACAAACATCGGCACCGCCAGTATCATCCCCGCAAAACAGACGACGGTGATTGCTTTGGCGGAACTCGTCATTCCCCACAAGATCGATTGATAGATAAACCCCCCATCAAACCAGAAATACGGCAGCAGGTTCACGAGTACCAAGAACCAGTTGATGATGCCAAACGCAAACAACAAACTGGGTGCCGTCCAGGAAGCGACAGGAAAAGTTTGGAAATAGAGGCCACCAATCGGATTTAGCGGCAACTCCGACAATGGAAACCTCGCCGCCAGCAAACATCCAATTGCCAGCGCCGCATGCACGAGAATCGCTCCGCCATAAGCCACAAACATGGGCCACGGCCCAGGCGGAACCGTCGGAAAAATCATCCCCCCTGCCGGCCAGAACATGAATTCATCGAGTCGGCCATTAACTAGCTGAGCGAAACCCCGATGCGAAAAATCATGAACCAACAGCGCGACCAGCAGGAGGCCGACCCCGGCAAGTATCAAGTCGATCCGCACATGCCCCAACACATCGATTAGCCCAAAGGCGATGGTCAGCAGCAGCCAGAAATGCAGCCGCACCCGTACCCCAAACCACGTCCCAAAGGGAATGGAGAAAGCCAAAATCGAGGCCGGATTGCTAAGGTAATCCCCCGCTCCGCCGTCCCGGTAATAATCACGATCCTGCCAAGCCACGCCCTGATTGTAGCACACCCCGGGTGATCCGCACCTTGGGCCTATTTGGCGATCTGGATCAGGTATTTCAGAGGATTGTCATCCGGCTTTGAATCGGCCAGCGTGGCGGTCGCCCCATCGACGTGATATTCAAACGGCTCGCCCGTGCGGGGGTTCAACGGCGCCGGCGTGTCGGTCATGTCACCCAGGCTCCCGGGCAGCTTTCCATCGTGTTCCGCCGCGTAATTGCGAATCGCTTCCACGCAGGTCAACGCGGCAATCTGCCGATCCAGCGCCACGTATTTCCTGGCCACGCCCGTCACACTCGGAAGCAGAACGGTAAATACGTCCCCCATCTCTCCATCTCGTGTTTGCTCGATCTCTCTATCGAAACCTTCCAAGGCTGGAATCAACCGCGGGTAAGGCAGGCTGTTGATGGCCCACTTCTCATCGGCATAGGCCTGGTACCGGTCAAAGCCATACACGCCCACTACTTTGATCGGATCAATCTTCGCGACCTCGGCCGCCGAGAGTTGGTGAGTCTGAGCGTAATATTCCCGCGCCGCGGGGATCAGCGGCTTAATCATCTCCTTGATCGACTCAATGGGAACCGGCGCATCGCCTGGCTCGCCATCGGGCTTGAACGCCGCGATCTGCCCCATTGCATCCGCCCATTGTTCAACGGTTATCTCTCCCGATCGCGTCTTGAACAAGACTGGCACATTGACATAAAGCGAAATGCGCTCCGCCTCCATGCCGCGTCGGAAGTCGATGATCGGCATCGGCAATGTTGCCAAGGCCCAGTAGAGGTTCGGCGATTCAAGCCGATTCATCGCCTCGACCAAGTCCAACTGCATCATCGAAACAATCCCATTGCCCACGAGACCGCTGATCGGGATCGGTTCCAGCCCGGTCTTGCGCCCCAATTCACAGCCGATTCGAATTGTCGCAATCGCGTCCTCGATTTTCCCCTGATGCACCAGCCCGTGCGCTCGCAGAGCCAGGAGCCGCCCCAGCGTGCGCATGTTGCGAAGGTGCGGAAGCAGCGTGCGAGCGCCGTGCTGGCGATAGCCGGATTCCCAATCGCAGGTTTCGGCGCGGCCTGCTCTTTCGAGCAAGTCAAAGACCTGACCGTTTCTGCCGCACAACGCGGCAATGGCGTCAAAATCCGATGAACCCTTTTGCATGGCTTCAAACAACTGATCGGCGATGGCGTCATCCCCCTTGCCCAGCGCGGCCCAGGCTTTTCGGTAGGTATCCGCCGCGTTCCCCGCCTCCTGATCGATCGGATCGACCAGCAGTTCGTATTTCATCGACGGGATCGGCAGCGGCATCGCCGTCAGTGAAAAGACCTGGTAATCGCCGGTCTGCTGCGTGCCGGCGCCTCGCCCCAGTCAGAGCAGCGTCGCGCAACCGATACTCCAGCGTTT
>CAZCKE010000100.1:0-5658 GCA_964499005.1 uncultured Tepidisphaeraceae bacterium | reverse complement strand
ATAGTCGATCAGCCCCGGGTACGGCGGCGAGGTGATGACCGCCTCGAATCCATCCCCGACGTCGACCTCCCGGGCGTCGCCGGGCAGCACGCGCGCCTCGTGCGCGCCGCGGAGATGCGCGAGCTCCTTTAGCCGGCGGAGCCTGTCGAGCGGGTAGCGGCGGACCAAGTGCCCCGCCGTACCGGCCGGCCCGCCACCGGCCTTGTGCTTGTGGCCCCAGTATGGGCACGCGTTGCGGGCGCCCCGGAAAAGGTGTAATTAAATGTTTGACCGCTGCTAGGTGTTACCGGCGCCGGGGTATCGGTGATGTCGCTCAGTCGTGTCGGCAGTTTTCCGCCATTGGCCGCCGCATAACTGCGGATCGCCTCCACGGCCGTCAGCGCCGCGATCTGACGCTCGTTGCGCACATAGGTCTCCACGGCGCGAGTCAGATTTGGCATCAGTTCCCAAAATGGGTTGTTTTTTTGCCCCGCCTTCATGCCCGCCGCCGAAGTGTCCAGGTCTTTCATCTCCGCGATCAGGACGGGAAAGGGCTGGGAAACCGCCCATTTGTATTGATCGTCCTCAACAATTTCGTATTGCTCAAAACAGTACGCCGCCACGACCTTCAGCTTGTCGATCTTTGCAACCTCATCGGCCGAGAGGCTGCGCGTCTGCGCGTAGTAATCTTTCGCCTCGGGCAACATCGCCATCATCGCCTCCTCCACTGCCTGCGCGTTGGGCATCGGGCTGTTCTGCCCTCCCGACATCGCATTCATCTGCGCAATGCTCTTTAAAATCTCCCGCCACTGATCGGCCGATAAATCACCCGATCGAGCCTGTCGCAGAACGTGAAAACTGTTGTATAAGCTTTGACGCTCCCCCTCGATGGCATAACGCAAGCTGATGATCGGCCGTGGCAGCGTCGCCAGCGCCCAATACAAATTCGGCGACTGCGGCTTCTTCATCATTTCAGCCGTCGCACCATCCATCATCCTGCAGATGCCCAGGGCGACCAACCCATTGATCAGCGTCAAATCCTTCGATGAGCAAATCGCCAGCTCATAACCGTCGCGCAGCGTTGCCACCGCTTCATCCATTTTTCCGGCGTGAATTTGCTGAATCGCCCGCGCGTGCAATAGTCTGGCCATGACCCGGACATTGTTCAGATAGGGCAGCAGCGCGTTGAATCCCTCCTCGCGCAGCTTGGACTGCCAATCGCATTGATCCCGTTTCCCCGCCGCGTCCATCAGGTCGAAAACCTGGCGGTTATTGTCGTGGATGTCGTTCATCGCCGAGTTAAGTGTCTCGTAGTTATGCGAGGCGGCCGAATTTTCCGCGTATTCGATATACTTGGCGAGATCGTTGTTGATCAGCGCCGAAGCCTGCTTATAAAGTTCCGCGGCGTTGCCCTGCACCTGATCGATCGGATCGGTGTTCAATTCATACTTCAGCGCCGGAAGCGGCGGCGGCGAAGGGAATATATCGAATTCCTGAAAATCGCCCGTCTTGTTCTGGGCCAGACCTAGAACGCAGGTACTGCCGATAATGGCCGCGATCATCACGCCGATTTTCATCTGAACCTCATGGAGTAATTAAGCTGGGGTCGATCGGGACTTCATAAGAGCTTTTCGTCAATATGACGGAGCCGAACGCCTTATTTTCAGCCCCTCATGCGATTTTTGGCCCCCCGTCGCCATGACCGCGGCCCTGGATACAATAGGGTTATGCCCCCAGAAAGCCCCGGCAAATTCACGATGGCCGATCTCCGT
The DNA here is from genome assembly GCA_964499005.1 of uncultured Tepidisphaeraceae bacterium. GTDB lineage: Bacteria > Planctomycetota > Phycisphaerae > Tepidisphaerales > Tepidisphaeraceae > CAZCKE01. The sequence continues at coordinate 3,907 of CAZCKE010000100.1, read as the reverse complement.
GCCGCCCGCGTTTCGGGACGAAAAGTTCCAATGCTCACCTGCTACGACTTCACAATGGCCCGCCTGATGCACCAGGCCGGCGTCCCCGCATTATTAGTCGGCGACACCGCCTCCAACGTGATTCTCGGCCATTCGACGACGTTACCCATTTCGCTCGATTTTCTAATCCCCCTCACCGCCGCCGTCCGCAAAGGAGCGCCCGACTGCCTTTTGATGGCGGATATGCCGTTTGGCTCGTATCACGCCTCGGTGGCGCAAGGAGTTAGAAACGTCGCAAAGATGGTGCAACTTTCGGGCTGTAACTGCGTAAAAATAGAGGCGGCGCCAGGCCACGCGAAACTGATCGCGAGGCTGGCTGACGCCGGCGTGGCAACTATTGCGCATCTGGGCCTGCAAGCCCAGTCCATCCAGCGCAGTGGGCGCTACCGCGCTCAGGGCCGCACCGCCTGCGAGGCGAAAATGATCGTGAAACTCAGCGAGCAATTTGTTCGGGCCGGCGCTTCGGCGATTTTACTCGAGGCCGTCCCGCCCCAGGTCAGCCAGGCCGTGGTTGAGGCCGTCCCCGTCCCCGTCATCGGATGCGGCGCGGGGCCCGCCTGTCACGCGCATGTGTTCGTCACCCACGACGCGATCGGCTGGATCGACAACCCTCCCAAATTCGTGCCCAAGCTCGGTGACATGGCCACTCCTCTGGTCCATTGTTTTCGCGACTACGTTCAACTGGTCGAGTCCGGCAAATATCCCAACGCCAAGCACGCTTACGAAATGCCGGACGACGAAAAACGGAGCTTCACCGCTTCGATGCGGAAGGAATAAGATCTCTATCCGTTACACTCGTACAACCCCTGTTAAAGAAACGATTGGAGTTTAAATTATGAGACCGCGATCCCGTTTACCCGTGGCAGTGCTGGCGATCATCGCCTTGGTTGGCGGATATTTCGGCGGCAAGCCGCTTCTCGAGAGATTTGAATTTGCCCGCGCCGAAGCCGATGTTCAGGCCACGCGCCAGCAGCTCTCGACCGTCGAAGATCTTTCCACCGTCTTTCGTCACGTAAGCAAGGTCGTTGAACCGTCGGTCGTTCAGATCCGCTCGATTCGCGAGAGCCGCGCGAATCCGGATACGCTCCGCCGATTCTTCCAGGACCGTGGCGATCTCCCGGCCCCGTTTGATAACGGCAACGGCAATGGCAACGACGATCAGCAGTACGAGCAGATCGGCACCGGCAGCGGCGTCATCGTCGAAGCCACCGACGGGTACGGCTATATCGTCACCAACAACCATGTCGCCGGCGGTTCCAAAGAACTCGACATCACTCTCAGCGACGGCCGCACCTTCCAGAAAGCCAAAGTCCTGGGCACCGATCCCAAGAGCGACTTGGCCGTTGTTCAGATCAAGGCCGACCGCCTCATTCCCGCCAAATGGGGCAACAGCGACGAACTTGAAAAGGGCGATTGGGTCATGGCCTTTGGCAGCCCCTTCGGCTACATCGGCTCGATGACTCACGGCATCGTCAGCGCCCTCAACCGCCACGACGTCGGGATTCTCTCGTCCTCCGGAGGCTATGAGAATTTCATCCAGGTCGACGCGCCGATTAACCCCGGCAACAGCGGCGGCCCCCTGGTCAATATCCGCGGCGAAATTGTTGGCATTAACACTGCCATCGCCACCAGCAGCGGCGGCTTCCAGGGCATCGGCTTCGCCATCCCCTCCAATCAGGCTCAGCCGATTTACTCCATGCTTAAAGACCACGGCAAAGTGGTTCGTGGATGGCTCGGCATTAAGCTCGGCTCACTCCATGAACACACCGGTCTTGCCGCCAGCTTCGGCTACACCGGTGACGCCGACGTCCTCGTCGATCAGGTCTTCCCCAACACCCCGGCCGAAGGCAAGCTCAAGGCGGGCGACATCATTATCTCCGTCAACGGCCAGGCCGTTACCAACGCCCAGCAGCTTCGCGATCGTATCGCGGGCATTTCCCCCGACGCCAACACGACCCTCAAGGTCTTCCGCGACGGCAAGGAGCAGGACATCGACCTGAAAGTCGGCACCCAGCCAGACAATCTGGCCGGCGTCATGGGCAATAACAACAACAACCCCGGCAACCAAGGCCCCGCCGACAACGAGCCGGCCAAAGCCTTGGGCCTGAGCCTTCAGACCGCGGACAGTTCGATCCTCTCCCAGTTGAGCATCCCCGGCATCCATGATGGCGCGGTCATTACCAGCGTCGATCACGGCTCGGTCGCCGAGACCGCCGGGCTTCATCGTGGCGATGTGATCACCCGCGTCGGCGACACCGACGTGCACAACGCGCACGATGCCGCCGCCGCCCTTCAGAAGGCCGATCTCAAGAAGGGTATTCGCCTGTATGTCAACAACAGCCAGGGCGGCGAGTTCATCGTGCTCCAGTCCGATACGACGCCTTGAGAAAGTGAAGTGTCACTCCCTTGTCTCAATGCAAAAGGGACGGCCTCAAAAGGCCGTCCCTTTTTCATTGGCGTTCGCCGCGGCAAATTTAGTGCGTCACCGCTCCGAAACACGCCGGACCCACCAGCTTTGCGTATTTCGCCAGTGCTCCATGCGGATATTTCACCGCCGGCGCTTTCCACTGCGCTTTACGCCGCGCCAGTTCGGCGTCGTCGATCTCCACGTGAATCGTCCCTTTTTCCGCGTCGATGCTGACCATGTCCCCATCGTGCACCAAACCGATCGGCCCGCCGACATACGCTTCGGGCCCGATGTGCCCCACCATCAGCCCGCGCGTCGCGCCGCTGAATCGGCCATCAGTCATCAGGCACACGTCGTATCCAAGCCCCTGCCCGACGATCGCCGCGGTCACCGCCAGCATCTCGCGCATGCCCGGCCCTCCCTTGGGCCCTTCGTAACGGATAATCACGCTGTCCCCTTTGACGATTTTCCGCGCCTGCACCGCCGCCATGCACTGTTCCTCGCTCTCGAAGCATTTGGCCGGCCCGCGATGCTGTTTCTTCTTCACCCCCGCCATCTTGATCACGCCCCCCTCGGGCGCCAGATTCCCGCGCAGAATGTTCAGCCCGCCGGTTTTATCCAGCGCCCGCGACACCGGCAAAATCACGTCTTGACCCGCTTTGAGTTTCACGCCTTCCAAATTCTGCGCGATCGTTTTACCCGTGCAGGTCATGCACTCCCCATGGATCAGCTTCTCATCCAATAACGATTTGAGAATCACCGGAATCCCGCCCGCGTGGAACACATCCAGCGCCGTGTACCGCCCGAACGGCTTGAGGTCCGCGATGATCGGCGTCCGCCGGCTGAGGCGGTCGATATCGTCCAGCGTCAGCTTGATGCCGCATTCATATGCTATGGCCGGCAGATGCAGGCAGATATTCGTCGAACCGCCCGTTGCCGCGCCGATCGTGACCGCGTTTTCAAACGCCTCCCGCGTCATGATCTCCCGCGGCAGCAGATTCTTCTCCATCAGCTTCATCACCTGCCGTCCGCACTGTGCCGCGAACGCGTCCCGCTCCGTATCCACCGCCGGCGGCGACCCGCTCCCCGGCAGCGCCATGCCGATCGCCTCGGCCACGCACGCCATCGTGTTGGCCGTGAACTGCCCCCCGCAGCTTCCCGCCGACGGACAGGCGTTGCATTCGATCTCATACAAATCCGCATCCGTCATCTTCCCCGCCGAGTGCGCTCCCACCGCCTCGTACACGTCCTGAATCGTGACGTCGCGACCTTTGAATTTCCCCGGCAGAATCGTCCCGCCATACAAAAAAATGCTCGGCACATTCAGCCGCCCCATCGCCATCAGCATCCCCGGCAAGCTCTTGTCGCACCCCGCCACTCCCACCAGCGCGTCGTATCCATGCGCTTGCATCATCAGCTCGACCGAATCCCCGATGAGTTCCCGCCGAGCCAGCGACGCCT
>CAZCKE010000099.1:0-10573 GCA_964499005.1 uncultured Tepidisphaeraceae bacterium | reverse complement strand
TGCGTTTGTTTGGCTCGCCCGAACGTTAGTTTCTGCAGCGGCGACTTGTCCAACAAAGGGAATCAGAAACGACAAACATGTTTTTCCCGAAATTCATGAAAATCAGGCGATCCCAGAAATGTCTGAAAGGCGGGTAATAGTTGATTCTTGGCACATCAGCCGCGACTATGGCGACACGGTAGGCTACGTCTATGGGCAGAAAGCACGAAAAAAAAACAGCCGTCACCGCTTGGAAAGGCCTTTCGCACGGAGACGCGGAGTCACTCGAGCAGAGGCTGTGCCGTACAGAAAATCGAGCGATTCTATTTGCTCGCTATATCGATAATAACAGGAAGGCACCAGTCCATTTGTGCATGGTGGCTTCAGTTTTGTGGGAGGTTTTTGTAGTTGCCGAGAGGCAAGGGATGAATGATCACCACCTCGCGCAAGCAATCAAAGTAAAACGGCGTACGATCAAAGCATTTATGGGAGGCAAGATTCCAAGCGGTGACCGAAAGGTCCGCCAGTGGTTGGGAGATGATTTTGATCGTCCCAAACAATTATTGCGTCGGATGATCTGTGGTGATGCGATGCCAGAAGCCCGACCGAAGGCTGCTTGCGAACGCATGGAAACTTTTTTCTTTAAGCGATCGGGTTTAGCGGGGGATATTCCAAGCTTTTTCTCGCCAGAACGATGTCGGCATGAGAGTCCGTGGTCGCCGCACGAACTTTCAAACATGATTCGCTGGTATGGTCGACAAGCCAAGTTGCTTGGAACGAAGTTGGCTCAGCGCACTAAATTGGTTTTCATATCGGGTGGCAGTGAATTCCTACAAGCGAATAATTCCGAGTCGGGGCGGTCTCTTTTGGAAGCGACAATCGAGGCGGCGCGCGCTGGAGTGGCGATAGCCTTTATTTTCGCAGAACAACCCGGCACAAAGGCGAAAGGTAGCGCGGAAATGATTAGCGGAAAAATACCGCCTAATCTCAAAGACACTGGAAAGATCAAACCGTTTGGCCTGATTGTTGATCGGCCAGGCTTTCTTGTCCCATCTTTTCAATTCGTGTATGCAGTTAGTTCGCTTGAGGGAAAGGATATTCGATCGCTTTGGACACTTGGCGAGCCATCAAAATCAAAAGATGATTTTACAGAAGCTGAACCCGAACGAGCGCTTGCCAATCGCGCAAATTCAAACGAACTGCAGGGTTTCGAGACATGGTTCACCGAAGTTTTGCAAAAATCCTCCTCGACTGCTCCGAAAGAATTAATTGAGTTCTTATCAATGCTGACGCCCCGCGCAATTGATGAGTTGCCTAAAATATCTGACAGCGAGGCAGCTGCCTCTTAGCGTTTTCAATCGGCATTTGCTTCATGTCTTGGGGGGGGTCGTCGGTCATCCAAGGACTTAAGCCTTCAAGTCTCATTCAGAAACCGCAGCACCGCATACCACAGTAAGGCATTCCCATTCGGCAAATTCAGTTTCCGCTTCAGATTCTCCCGGTGCGTCTCTGCCGTTTTCCCGCTCAGATGCAGCGCCGCGGCAATCTCCCGCGTGCTCATTCCCTTGCTGATAAAATACAGAATTTCCAGCTCCCGATCTCCTAGGACATTAACATTTGCCTCATCCGAAGCCATCGCCTTTCCGGTCAGTTTCCCCTCCAACCGCTGAAAAACCTCATCGCTCAGGCAGATTCCTCCGTTGATCCGCCACACGATGCGGCAGGTCCAGCGCTGCCACGTCGAACAGGTGCTTGAGCAACTTCGTCGTCGAAATTCCTGAATTCGCATCTTCACCAAAAATGCTGAAACCTGCCTGGCGTTCATCTGCACTAAGCATGGGACCTCCAGCGGTCCCATTATGAAAAACACCCCCAAACACTCTGCCATCACCGCCATTCTCACCCTCCTGGCCCTTGGCCTCGGCGCCGCCGCCCCAACCTCCAAACCTCCCGACGCCGACAATCTCCTCAAAAACCCCGATTTCCGCGCCACCAACTCCGCCCATCAACCCACCGACTACGACCTCACCGGCGACGTCGAATACCGCTACCTCGGCGATCCCCGCCGTGACGCTTCCGGTTGGGGAATCGCTCTCCAATCCGCCAAACCCCGCTCCGCCGATCACTCCGGCCTCGTCTCCCAAACCGTCAAAGGCATCGACCCGCGCCAGGGCCGATGGTTTCGCTTCACCTTTCGCGGCCTCCCCCAGGATAATTTCTACGTCGACCAGGACGACCTCTACATGCAGGTCGAATATTTCGGCGACGACGGCCGCACCTCCTTCGACGGCAAGATCAAAAAAATCTATCCCTTGATTCAGCAGGACCGCCGCAATCTCTCCGTCAACGGCGATCGCCGCATCGGCGGCGCGGCCGTCTGGCGCGATTATCAACTCGATTTCTGGATTCCCTTCCCCCAGATCGACCAGGTCCGCCTCAGCGTCGGCTTCGGCCATGCCTCCGCCACTCGTTCCGACTCTTCCGAATTCTTTGTCACCGATTTTTCCCTGACACGTTTAGAAGATTCCCAGGTTCCCGCCGAGCCGACCACTCGCCCCGGCCCGCACATCCGCCCCGAAGGCCTGCTCCCCATCGGCGGCCGATGGTTCTACCAACCCGCTCCAACCCAATCCCAAATCCCCGCTTCCTTCGATTACACCAACGCCAAACAGCTCTACTACGATGACGGCGACTGGAGCACGCCTTTCGCCGGAAACATGACCGCCTGGCTCCGCGCCGGCGACAAAGATTCCTCCGGCAATATCGCCGTCGCCGACCGTTTCGTCCCCGATAACGTCACGATCCGCTTCGATGCCACGAGCATGATCATCACCACCCACGGCCTGCCCAATCATCCCACCGGAAAATTCCCCGAAGCCGGCTTCGGCAATCCCAACTACATCCAAGAACGCGTCGCCACCTATTTCATCCCCCTCGATCCTCAGGTCAGCCCCCGCCACGTCATCACCACAACCAACAATTCCAATCACGCTCTCCCCATGGGCCCCATCGGCATCGCTGCCAACGGCGTCGTCTTCTTCAACCCCTTCGATATGGGCAACACCGACGCCACCAACATGATGGACCGCTGCTGCGGCCATCCCAATCAGGACGGCCAGTACCACTACCACAAATATCCGATCTGCCTGAATTCCCCTTGGGCCGACGAGGGCGACGCCCATTCCCCGTTGATCGGCTTCGCCTTCGACGGCTTCCCCATCTACGGCCCCTACGAATCCGCCGGCGTCATGGCCAAAGACGTCAAAGGCGATAACGCCCTCAACGGTTTCAATCTCCATTGGGACAAAGACCGCGGCTGGCACTACCACGTCACCCCTGGCCAATTCCCCTACATCATCGGCGGCTACTGGGGCACCGAAGATTCGCGAGATTCACGCCGGCCGCCTCCCGGCGGTATGCGCGGAGGCAACAACCGCAACGGCCCCGGTGGACGCGGCGGCCCTAACGGCCCCGGCCAATTCGGCGGCCGCGGTGGTCCCCCCGGCGGCTTCCAGGGCCCGCCCGGTCCGCCACCGGATTTCTAAGCCGCTTCATTGTTTGCTTAACATTTGCAACAGCACATCTCTCCGATTTTTGTTTTGACAGCAATAGGCCCTCGTCTTAGCCTACGATTCCGCAAGCGAATCTTTCCTTTTGTAATTTGTATGGAAACGTGCCAACAGGTGAGGGCATGCGCGTCAAAAACCGTCAATCCATCGCCGCCCTACGCCCACACAAAATGCGCCGCAAATCTGCTTGGGACCATTCCGCAATCACGTTGGTGGCCGGGCTGGTTGTTGCCGTAGCCGGCCGAACCGCCCTGGCCGATTTCCAGTGGAATGTCGGCACTACCGGAGCGTTTGAAAACCCCCTCAATTGGACGCTGGTTCCGGGCAACACCCCAACCGCCACGTTTCCCGGCATTAATGACAACGTGTTGTTCACCGATGGCGGCGTCGGTTTTGCGACTTCCGATTTCAGCAACTCAATCACTATCAGCGGCAATTCCAATTGGACGCTGGGCAACGTCCAGTACACCGTTCAGACCGAGACGGACATCAGCGGGAATCTGGCGATCACCGGACCCGGCCCCACTCAATCGGCCTTCAACCCCGGAGTGCTGATGGTGGGAACCCAATCGGCAGGGGGCGGCTCGTTGAATGTCTCCAACACTCTGGTCAGCGCCACCCTCAGTGTCCTGGGGTTTGCGGCCAACAATACCACCACGACGTTCGACACCGGCAGCAGTTGGTCCAACGTCGGCAACATGGTCGTCGGCTGGGACGGCGCCAACACCCAGCTCACCGTCCAAAACGGAGCTACCCTATTCAATTTCGACACCATCGGCACCGGTTCGGGCATCGGCGGCGCATTCGATTCTTCCGATATTCAGCACAGCGGCAGCGGCTCGGTCACCGTTACCGGCGCCGGCTCCAAATGGACCGAAAACAGCACGATCTGCATCGGTTGCCTGGGCAATGGCAATCTCACCATCAGCAATGGCGGAACCGTCGCCTGCGATAGCGCTCAGGTTGCTGACGCCATCGATCCCTTCACCAACCTGGTCAACCCGGCTGGCACCGGCGTGGTCACGGTCGATGGAGACACCGCGACATCCAACTGGAACATCACCTCGAATCTCGACATCGGCGTGACCGGCGTCGGCACGGTCTTCGTAAAAAATGGGGGCAAACTCAACGTCGGTAATTTCATCGGCCTGGGTGAACAATCCATCGGCAATGGAACCATCGACGTCACGAGCGGCAGCACGGTCAAGCTCGGGACCAACGGCTTTGTCCAGGTGGGCATCAACTCCGGCTCCTCGGGCACCATCCAGGTCACCTCCAACTCCACCTTCGACGCCGGCGGCGGGACACTGTTCGTCGGCAGCAGCGGCCAGGGCCAGCTCAAAGTCACCAGCGGCGCTCAGGTATCCAATATCGGATTCCTCGCCATCGGAGCGCAGACCGGCGGCGATGCCGGGGATATCGCCACCGTCACGGATGGCGGCACGCTCCTCTCCGCCTCCACCGCTTACGTCGGCGATCTGGGCTCCGGCGAACTGGACGTCCAGAATCTCGGCACGTTCAAGCTCTCCGGCGGCGGGTCGCTGATTGTCGGCTTCGATTCCAAGGCCAGCGGCACCGTCAATCTCACCAACGATCTGGTCCGCGGCGCCGGTGGGGGGACTCTCGATGCCAACGGATGCAACGTTTACGTCGGCTACGGCGGGCTTGGAACGCTGAACATCACCGCCGGGCAGGCCACCAACATCAACTTCCTCTCCATCGGCTCTCAAGCCGGTAATAATGCCCAAAACGCGGTCAACCTGGATGGTTCCTCCCTGTTCAATATCTCTCCCATGCTTTCGGCCAAGACGATTTACGTCGGCGATCAGGGGACGGGAAACCTCTCTCTGATCAATGGTGCCTCCGCCCAGCTTACCTCCGGCGGGTTCCTCGACCTCGGCGTGGGCCCGAAAACCCTGGGCATCTTCAAACTCACCAATTCCACCTTCGATGCCAATGGTAATCCCATTTTCATCGGCGACTCAGGCCTCGGCGCCATCGCTCTCATCAAACAAAGCGCCATTACCAACGTTTCGTTCGCGTCCCTCGGCGTACAGTCCGGAGGTGATGGCCGGCTCTTTGTTGGCGATCCGTTTAGTATGGTCGGCGACCTTATTTCAACCGTGGATGTCGGTTCCCTCTTTGTGGGCGATGGGGGTCAGGGAAATTTGGAGATTGTGGACGGGAGCATCCTCAATTTGAACAGCGGTGCCATGACCGTTGGCAACCAGCTTAATTCCGCGGGGACCGTGCTCGTTTCCACGCTGGTTTTCGGGCCGAACAAGGCTGCCGCCACGCTTGATGCCCATGAAAACGACGTCTTCCTTGGCGTCAACGGGAACGGTAGGCTCTTCCTCAACCATTCTGGGCTGGTCAAGAACGTCGGCGCGATCTACGCTGGCGTCAATAGTGCTGGCAGCGGGACTATCGACGTCGAAAATTCCGGTTCGATGCTCACCATTGACGGATCTTTGACCCTCGGCCAGAGCGGCAATGGCAAGATGATTGTGCAAAGTGGCGCCCGCGTGTCGGCCAAGAGGATTACCGTGGCTCAGTTGTCTGGTAGTTCCGCATCAATTTCCCTTTCCGGCTCTTCGAATGACGCCACCCCCACCCTGCTGAAAACCGACTTTATGGACGTTGGGGGGTCTTCTGACAACCCCGAACAAAATGGCGGAACCGCGACGGTTTCTGCCGGAAAAGTGAGCGACATCCTCGTGACCAATACATTGAATACATGGGATCACGCTACGATTTCGGCCTCGCCAAACACCAACCCCCCAGGTCTTCCTCCTCTGGGTGGCTCAATCCTGGTCGGATCCAGTCTTTCTGCGCACTTTGGTAGTGACGGCGATATCGACGTTGTCCAGGGTGGAACCATCGCCGGAACCGGCACCTTTGTTGGATCCTTCTTCAATGCTGGCGGCACCGTCAAGCCCGGCCACTCCGCCGGGATCCTCACCATTCAGGGCGACTATTCCCAATCCTCCGACGGTACCCTCGACATCGAGCTCGGAGGCCAGGACCCTGGCACCGGCTATGGCCAATTGCTCATCACCGGCAATGCCACCCTTGACGGCACTCTCGACGTCTCTTTCCTCAACGGCTTCGTTCCCTCGATCGGCGAAACCTTCGATATCGTCTCCGCCGCCAATCTCACCGGCGCATTTTCTTCCGTTCAGATTGACGGTCCTGTGACGTTCGATCTGAATTATACCAATGGCGGCCTGGAACTTCAGACCCTCAGCGTCCCCGAGCCCGCTACATCTGCTCTGCTGCTTCCGCTGGCCGCTCTGATCTGCCTGCGCCGCCCGCGCTAAACCGCCCATTCTCTCATCGCGAGTCGTTGACGCTGGCCTGCGAAAATCCAATCGCTATTTCCGCACATCGAATCGACTTGCCGTGATCCGCCACCACTGTATTTTCCTTGCAAAAAATCCCAAAATTTGCGAGTCATTGTGCCGATCGGTGCATAGAAATTGCCGGGCACGTTCTAATGGCAATGACCCAGCGTCCCTACTATGGTCTGAAGCCTTGCGTCAAAATGATCGTGTGAAGGGGATGTGACAAACGAAGGAATCACATGATGGGTTGGCGAAAATCTCTCCCGGTTCTGCTCGTTGCTTTAACCCTCCGCACCAACGGCGCCAGCGCCGCTGCCGCTACCCCTGAAGGCAACATCGTCGGTGCCGCTGCGGCCTCGCCCACGTTCAATCGCACGATGCTGCCCGGCAGTCGCCGGCGCAATACCGCCGAGAAACGCTCCGCCCCCTCCGGCCAGACGCTTGCCCTTGCCGCCGAATATCTGCGCAATCGCGCCGCCGGCATCGATCCCAGCCCCCAGTCCCTCGCCGCTTGGGAGCAGTTCTATCCCTGGTGCGACGCCACCATCCGCCGATTCGCCGGCACCTTCCGCTCGCGCGGCGTCGATCCCGACGATTGTGCCCAGGAAGTCTGGGCCAGCCTCCTTCACAGCTTTGCGGAATTTCGCCTCGACGATGCCAAAGGCCGCTTCACCTCCTGGCTCTACACGATCGTCCGCAGCAAGGCCACCGACCGCATTCGCCTGGCGATGCGCCGGCCCGCTTCCGCTCTTTCACCTGAAATCGCCGCCACGGCCGTCTCTCCCAACCACGACCCTGTCGTCATCTGCCAGATGCACGAACAGCGCGGGCAACTCGATCAGGCCCTCGCCCAGCTTCGCCAGCGCGCCAGCGAGCAAAGCTATCGCGTCCTGCATCTTCGCTGCATCGAAGGCTGGTGCGTGAACGACGTGGCCGAGGAATTGGGCCTGACTCCCCAGCAGGTCTGGGTCCGCGAGCACCGCATGAAACGTCAGTTGCGCGATATTATCGCGACCGGCAGCTCGCGGCTCCCGCACGCCGATTTACTGCCCAAAAATGGCGATCCGCGCCCCATTCGCGAATCCGCCTGACGATCTTTTTGCGGCAGGCCCGGCATGTTCGTTTGGTTCAGGCAAAACATCGCCTGGCTCAGCAGTCTTTCCATCACACTGCTCGCACTGGTCTCCGCCGCGGCCGTCATTGTCGTCGTGCGCATGCCCGCCGACTATTTTCTTCGCGATCCCGCCGGCCAGCCCGCTCCCGCGCATCCCCTGGTCAAAATCTCCCTCCGCATCCTCAAAAATCTCCTCGGCTTTATCCTGATTCTCTGTGGCCTGGTCATGGCTATCCCCCTGGTCCCCGGCCCCGGCCTGGCCTTCCTTTTCGTCGGCCTCTCCCTCACCGAATTTCCCGGCAAGAAAAGTCTCGAAATCCGCATCCTCCGCCTGGGCATGATGCTCCACCCCATCGACTGGCTCCGCGCCCGCTTCCGCCGCCCACCGCTCCAATTTCCCCCGCGCAAGGACACGCGCTCCTCGACGGATCACTTCTGAAAATCTTTTTGAAGGAGTATCAATGCAACAGTTCATCGGGCAGAAAAACCAGCGCATCCGCATCGGCCGCGATATCGTCCTCACCTTCCTCAAAATCTGCGCCGGACAGGTCCGTTGCGTCCTCGAAGCCCCCAAAGGCTTCGAAATTACCCGCGAATTCCCCCTTTCCGAAACATCCCACCGCAAACGCGACCACCGCAACCACTCCGCCCGCCAGGCCCAGTTGCGGACGTTCCACCCGGCCGGCGGTTCATTTTCGGATTAACATCCAAATCCCCGCCCCCACCGCCATCGCCCCCACGACCCGCGCCACCGCGACTCCTCTGGGCAGCAGCTTCTCCAGCGCGATCACCAGCGCAATCCCCGCCATCGCCCACAGGTTCATGATTCCCAGCACGATCTGCATCAGCATCAGCGACCAGCAGCAGAGCACGCAAAACGTCCCGCACCGAATTCCCATTTTCAGCGCGCCCGCCGCTCCATCGTGCAGATGATCCGCGATCACGCACAGCGGATCCTGGCAATGCTTCAGGCACGACGATTTCCATTTCGTCCACTGGTACGCCCCGCAAGCGATCAGCGCAACGCCCCCAACCACCGGCACCGCCCGGCTCACTGCATCCGATGCCATCTCCCAGCGCGCCAGCCAGAGGCCAATCGCCCACACCACCGCCCCCAGCGCCGACCAAACGCCGAAATAGCCCAGCCCCAGCATCGTTGCCCGCAGCGTCGGGTGCGGCTGTCCCATGTTCGTGATCGCCCGCCGGTAAATCAACAGCATCGGCATCGCCGACGGCAGCATCATCGCGATCATCATCGCCGCCCACATCGCGATAAACATCAGCGCAAATCCCGCCATCGATTGCCCCGGCATCTGCATCCACATCATCGACATCGTCCACCCCCCGGGCATCTTCATGTCGCCCCCCATCCCTGCCATCGCGCGGGCTTCATAAATCGTGTACGCCGTCGTCGCCAGAAAAATCGCAATCGCCCCCAGATGCAGCGGATCCACCCGCAGCCTCGGTTTCGCAGCCGCCTGCGTTGGAAGAATCGGCATCATGGTTGGAGAATTGTAGCCCCGGCTACTTCTTCAATCCCACCGGCGTATGCTCCACCGTCGAAAATCCCGCGTGCACTTCGCTCCGATTGAACTTGATCGCCCCCGTCGATTTGAGCACTTTCGCCGACGCCACTTCCGACTGAAAATATTCCATCCCGTTAGGCAAATCAATCCGCGCTTGAAATTCCCTCCCCATCGCGTCCTTCACCGGCTCCGCCACGATCTCCACCTCATTAGGCACGCTGCATTTGCCCCGCCGCCCTTTCACATCGATCTCAAACTTGATCGGCACAAACTTCGGCGCCAGCACCTTCGACACCAAACTCGCCACCAGCTCAAACCACGGCCCTCCCGCCTTCCCCGACAAAATCGTCAAAATCGCCTCGCGTTGCTTCGCATCCGCCTTCTCATCCACATACGGCTGAATCGTCCCATTCCCCAGATGCAGCGGCCCAGGCCAATGAAACGCCACCGCCCAGCTAAGCCCATCCAATTTCGTCGGCCCAAAATGCCCCTGACCGATCTTCATTCCGATCAGCCCCTCGCACAGATGATGGGTGGGCGCCACCCAAAAATCGCACGGGCATCCAAACGCACAACTGCACGTCTTCAGATAATCCCCCTTCATCCGCCAGTCGTGGGCCATGGTCCATCCTTTGTAGAGTGATTCCATTATTGATGACCCCGCCTGAACGTCAATTAAAAACCGGAAACCCAACGATCAGTATTCAGTCCTTGCCCTTGAGTGCCTCCACTTCGCGAGAAATCCCTCGTACTGGTGGTTTCACTCACCGCGCATTTTCTTCCTCCGGGCGGTTGAGGGGAAGCCAAAAGTGAGTGGAGGAGGTGCGGAGGAGGCGAGAGAAAAACCTTGCCTGCCCTGAGCGTAGTCGAAGGGGGGCCTCGATGGGTTGTCTCCCGCTTCCCCTGCTCTGCATTGAATTTGAATTTAAAGAAAGTCCGCCCAAAACCATTCAAGCTGCGAAAACCACACCCACGCCGATGACTTCGCCAAGCGCCCCTTGATCCCGATTTTCTCCCCTCAAATTTTCGGTTTCTCCTCCC
>CAZCKE010000098.1:0-10653 GCA_964499005.1 uncultured Tepidisphaeraceae bacterium | reverse complement strand
CTCCCCCCGTTCCGTTGGTCAAGCGGTGGGGGTTTTTTGCGGAGTGATAACATGAAACGCAATCGAGCCTTTACGCTGGTCGAATTGCTCGTGGTGATCGGCATCATCGCCGTGCTGATCGCGCTCCTGTTGCCCGCGTTGTCACGGGCCAGAGCGCAAGCAAACTCCGTCAAGTGCATGTCCAACCTGCGTCAGATTTCCTTTGCGCTGGTGAACTATACCACGGACAATAAAGGGTGGGTCATCCCATCGTTCAACCTTCCGCCGGTTACGGGATCGCTGACAAACTACATCGCCGGCCCGGCGCAGATCATGGACGGCTGGCCGTGCATTCTGGACCGCGACGGATACGCGCGTTCGCCGGCCCGGTCGACCAACTCCGCCTTTTATTGTCCCGACACCATCGACATCAACGGCATGGCCAACGGTCAGACCGGGACCAACCCCGGCAATCCGCGCGGCTGGGTCGAATGGCCGATGACCTTCGGCCGGACCGACCGGCGGAGACAGCGACCCGCAGGTGGCCGTCACGATGCCCGCACAGGGATTTAACAAGATCATCCGGATCAGCTATTGGATGAACGCGTACAACCCGATTGGTCCGCCCAGCGCAACGCTGCCCAACATTGCCGCATCGGACCTATATTATTCGGCGACGTACGGCTGGGGGCCGGACATCAACGGCTTGTTCCTCGGCCTTCATCGCACGACGTCCATTTACCGATCGTCCAACACGATCGTGCTGGCGGACGGCGTCTACATGGGCCGCCAGTCGGTCACGCAGAACGGGCAAAACAACAGCCGAATCGGCTACCGGCATATCGGGCCGGCGGGATTCAATACCGTCGCCAACGTGGGCTTCGCCGATGGCCACGTCGAGAGCATCGACGGCGCCAAGTTCCCCCGTGCTCTCTCCGCGAGTGATTCCGCGGCGGTAAAGCAGCAGAAAGCCGCCGAAAACCTCCCGGGCCCCACGATTTACGATAACCCCATGCTTGTTTTTCATTGACGATCCCAATCCCCCATTTGCCAATCCGAATCTCTATCGCTATCACATGGCGGCATGCCTCGATTAAAAGCACCGCAACGGCGGCAACAACTCATCGACGTCGCCACCAAGCTCTTTGCCCGCTGGGGGTATAACGCGACCACGACCGCCGCCATCGCCGAAATCGCCGGCGTCACCGAGCCGATCCTCTATCGCCATTTCGTCAGTAAACAGGAGTTGTTCGTTGCCATCACGCGGGCCACCAGTGAAAAAACCCTCAAGCATTGGAATGAATTGATCCGCGGTGTCTCCGGCTCAACGGAGAAATTGCGCACGATTGCCAGCGAGTTTCCCAGCCACATCCGAAAGCTGGAGGACGCCTACCAGGTCATCCACGGCGCCCTGATCTCCAGCCACGACCGCAAAGTCCAGAACGTCCTCCGCGAGCATTACAGCCAGATCGAGCGATTTTTTCACAAGATCATCGCCGAGGGACAATCCTCCGGCGAGTTTCGCCGAAACGTCGATCCCAATCTTCCCGTCTGGCAACTGATCAACACCGGCATGAGTTATGCGATGATCGTTCTGAATCTGAAGGGGTTTGACCGTTTTTCCGCCGAAGACAATGTCGAATATATCCTGCGCGGATTGAAAGACTGAAAATGGTCCCTTGTCATGGGTCCTCTGTCGGTTGCAGGGAACCAAGGACCCGGGACAAATAACATCTCATAAAAACCAGACGGCCCACGAAGTGACTCGCGACGTCACCGCGTGGGCCTACCTTGTATTGCTACTCGGCGCTCTGGATCGGACCGATTTTCTTGGCAACCTGCTCCCGGCCTGGGCCCGCCTCGGTCCGCTCAGCGTGAATCGACAGGGGGCTGCCTATTCACACAGACGGTTGGATCGCGACTGTTTCCGCCGCGATCGCTCGCCCAACAGGGCGGCATGGCGGTTTCCCGACTGGATGGCCGTGGGTTTCGCTTTCCCGGGTCCGTTCCTAGGATCAAGGCCGCTTCACATCCCGTTACCAGGATGCTCACGACCCGCTGGACCCGATCCGCCGCAAATCGGGGGACTTTCTCCCCGCGGTTTGGCGGACCACTGGCGGCGACTCTAACCCGGATTGCCTTCGGCTTTTTAGCCTACATTCTCGGGTGGCCTCGTCGCTGGCCGCCGACTTTCGCCGTGCCCGCACTCAGTTGCTTCGCACGGTCTTCGCTTGGATGAAAGCCGGTCCTGATTGTCAGGAGCGTTTTCCTTTTTCGCCGGCCACTTCCGTGTCCGACGACGCTCCAGAATATACGCGCGCGACTTGGATTCACCAAAAGTTTTTAGAAACTTAAATTTAACTTATCCACCGTCGCGCGCAAATCTCTGTCCGCAAAAGCGCAACACGGTGCATAACACGGTGGATAATTTGGTTCACTCGAAAATCCCTCCGGCGCGTTACGATATTTTCAATGGGTATTGCGCCGCAAACGCAGCGCGTCCTGCTCGATCTCGCCTCCGATGCGATGATCTGTGCCCTCGGCGGAACCTCGCGCCCGATTCCGCCATTGGATGATCCGATTTTTGCCCAATCCGTGGGGTGTTTCGTCTCTCTCCATCGCAAGGAGACGCACGCCCTGCGCGGCTGCGTCGGCATGCTCGAAAGTGATCGGGCTCTTTCCGAAACTATTGCCGCCGCCGCTCGCTCCGTCCTGCACGATCCGCGCTTTACCAACGATCCGGTTCGTCTCGACGAATTGATTCAACTCGATATTGAAGTCACCCTCATTCACCCCATGCGCCAGGTCGCTTCGCCCCTCGATTTTGATCCGATGGAGCATGGGATCTATCTGACGATCTCCGACCGAAGCGGCTGCTTCCTTCCTCAGGTCGCTCGAGAAACCGGGTGGACCCGCGAGCAGCTTCTTTGCCGTCTCTGCACCGAAAAGCTCAACCTTCACGCCGACGCTTGGAAGGACCCTGAGGCGGTGCTGAAAATTTTCACTGCAGAAATCGTTGGGCCGCAGGCGATGCTCGAGCCGGTTTGAAGCCGATCCCTGTTTTCGATTGCTTTACATTTTCCATAGCGCCTAAATGACCGATTTTATCGGCCCGGTCGGGTGCGACGGTCGCCTCGCGCCGTTCGCAAAAATCGCTCTTATCTGGCCCGACCTGCGGAAATGAAACTCAAATGCCATCAGAAAACGCTTTCAACATTCAGTTCTGACGCCGATAAAGTCGATCAGTTAGTGGAGCTATCGAAATGCGGGCATGTTACGTGGTCGTCAGTGACGGCGCCGATATCCACGCCGATTTAGCCTATATTTCCGCGAGATTTCTCCGCCTTGTACATCCCAAATTACCAATCACCTGTCTGATGGATCGCCAGAGTGCGGCGGCTCAACGCGCTTCAAAACACCCTCTGGGCTCGGTCGTCGACCATATCCTCGAAGCCGATGTGCCGCATGACATGCCCGGCCCCAAAAGCCGCTGGCTCAAGACGGGGATGCGGTTGTTGTTGGAAGGCGACTTTCTCTACTTGGATACAGACACTATTTGCCTTCGTCCACTCGATCATCTTCTGGAGAAAGCAACCCAGGGCTCGTTTGACCTGGGCATGGCTAGGGATCTGAACATTCGATTGGCGGAGAAATCCAGGCGCATTGGCTTGCGGGGACTGCCTGCGGAACTCAGTTCACTGGGGTGGTCCTGCCCGAATTCCGGATTTTTCAATACCGGCGTGATTCTGTACCGGGACACCGAAGAAGCGAGGAACCAGGCACGCTGCTGGCGTTCTTTATGGCAGGAAGCGTTGGCTCGGGGCTGCCACCAGGACCAGCCGGCCATGAATCAATCGCTGGCCCAGTCCAAAGCAAAGCTTTTGGTGCTGGAGCCGCGGCACAACGCGATGGTGCTTGCCGCGCCGCGGACGGTGCCGTCGGCGCGAATCATGCATTTCTTCGCGAGCGTTCCCTCGTCGTTGGAAGATACGGTTATCGTGGATTTTCTAAATGAATTAACGGCGACCGCGGCGCTTTTGGTCCAAACCATCGGCGATTTCATCCGCGATCCATTTCCTTGGAATAGTCCAGAGGCGTTCAATCGACTTTGCTGGTCCAAAAACCGGCGATCGGCAATTTGGATTCTGGCCAAGCGGATGATGCATGGGTTGGATCGCTACCCGCCACGGCTGCGGGCGGGAACGTCGTTATCCCCCAGGATCGGAAGCTGAACCTTCACGCTCTTGTCCTGCCCATCATCCAGCCCCGGCGCCGCCCCGACGAATTGCTTGTCGATCTGCCGGATGTTCCGGACCGGCGGATGCTCCAGCGGCCGCAGATCGGGCGAATTACTCCCTTCGTGCCGCCGCAGAACGTTGTAATATTGATCCCGCTGTGCCGGAACCCATCCCGCGTCGCGAATCAGCCGGCAGATTTCCCGTTCGCTGAGCCGATACGTCGTCCCCGCCGCGCTGACGACGTTCTCCTCCATCATGACGCTCCCCATGTCGTTGGCCCCAAAAAACAGGGCAAGCTGCCCGATCTTGGGCCCCATCGTCACCCACGAACTTTGCAGCGACGGCACGTTGTCCAAAAACAGCCGAGCAATTCCCAACATGCGCAGGTATTCATCCGCTCCCGCCATCCGCACGACGCGGCCGCGCAGAATGTCGTCGTTGATCGATTCATCGAACGGCCCATGAACGGTCGGGTCCCATTCCTGCGCCCGCCCCAGCGGCGTATTTTCACGCTGGAATGGCCAATGAATAAATGCCGTATAGCTGCCGCCGCCGGGCAATTCGCTTTGATCCAGCAATGATTTTTCAAAGACTCCCGACCACCGCGTTTTCACCCGATCGATCCTCTGCGCATCGCGCGAATCCCTTCTCAGCGCAAGAGCATAATCCTGCATGTCTCGCACGGCCGCCATGTGCTCGATGCGTTCACGAACAAACTCAATGTGCCCGATTAACATTGTCGCGCTGGTATTCATCCCCTCTTCGTGCGCCACGCGCATGACCCGCAGCCAGTCATCGCCCGTGCATTTCCCAAGCCCGATTCGCCGCCGCACGCGAGTCCCAAAAATTTCCCCACCGCCGCCGGGGATCGTATCGAGCCCCGCGGCATGAAACCGCCGGATGATTTGCCTCACGTCCATCCCGAAGAATCGCTCAAACTCAATAAACTCCGGCGGCGAAAACGCATGGATATGAACCGTCGGGAAATTCGTCTTGATGTATTTGAGCAGCCCTTCGTAATACTCGATCGGCAGAGCATCATTCATTCCACCCTGCATCAGAATTTGCGTCCCATTGATCGCCACCAGCTCCGCGATCTTTTTGCCGATCTGCTCGTAGCTCAGCGTGTAAGCATCCGAATCCTCATGATCGCGCCGGAAGGCGCAGAACGTGCAACGGGCCGTACAGACATTGGTGTAGTTGATATTCCGGTCGATGACATACGTGCGATAATCCTCCGGGTGCATCCGGTTAGTTACCGCCGAAGCCCATGTCCCCAGATCGTGCATGGAAGCCGAGTGATAAATCTCCAGCGCCTGGGCCTCAGCGAGCCGCGTTTTCCCCTCAATAATCGGGTCAATATCAAACGATAGCTTGTTCATTCCACATCAAAGTGTAGGGATTGGCACCGGAGGTTCAAATTCCGCAAGATGGTTCGGTTTATTTTCTCTATTTTTGGAAAGAAGAGGCCAATAGGAGCAAATCATGACCGATCGTCAACTGCTGCTGCGAACCGTGGACTGTGCTTTTAACCAGCTAAGCTGGCATGGACCGAATTTGAGATCGTCATTGCGCGGTATCAGGGCATCCGAAGCGGCCCGCCGGATCGGCGCCCGCAAATCCATCTGGCAGCAAGTTCTCCACGCTGCCTGTTGGAAACAGCGTGTCTGCAACAAGCTGGGAGCGCGGGCAAAACTTCCCTGGAAAGGCAGCAATTGGATGAAACCGGGCGATAAACAAACCGAAGCCACCTGGCGAGAGGACATTCGGCAACTGGAAATCATCCACCAGCGATTTCGCAAAGCGATCATCGCCGTGCCCAAACTGAATCCGAAAATGTCCTGGAGAATCTTCGGTGTCGCATTGCACGACGTCTATCACGCGGGGCAGATCAATGCGCTGAAACGCATACTCAGAAGAAAAATCTAGAACTTGCTTCAATTTCGTTCGATCATTTCATCAAATTCCGACAAGATCGAAATCACATCTCCGGCCTCATCCACGCCGTCAAATTCCCGCACCGCATACGCCCCGACTTCGCTGCTGGCCGGAAATTCTCCCCGCTCCGCCACAATCTCCCGCACGCGCGGAATGAACACCCACGCCAGCCATTGTGGGAAGGTCATGTTCTCGCACCCGAAAGCCCCTTTGACCTCAATCGGACCACTCGGTCTGCGCTCCGGCCATAAGTCGCTTTCGCGAAGCGCCGCTTCGAGCTTGGCCATATATGAATCCGCTTGAGTGTATCGATCGCCCGCCACTGCCACCGAATTCGCTGGCTCGGGTTCTTTCATTACGATCGGCGCCGGCAATTCAATTCGCCCCTCTCCCTGGCCCATGAGTTTTTCAATCAACGTCGCCAGTTCCTTTTCCGGTGCTGGTCCATCCGCCACGAGCGGCGCCCCAATCGTCAACACGCCATCCCCCAACTCGGCGAAGCATCCTTTCCCCGCATCGCTCCCGCGAATCACTAATCGTCGTATCAATACCTCCAGCCGCTCGCGCGATGCCGGCGAGCTGAACGCTACCCGGGACAGCGCCCCCAGGCCGCCCGTCAACGCCTGATGAATCAGCGGCTGAATCCATTGGTATTTCCCGCCCAGTGATTCGTAATCCAATATCAGTTCCACCCGATGCCCCAGCGCCATTTCAACCTGCTGCCCCCAGACCGGCTCGACTTCGCGCAGTCCTTTGACCGCGTCAGCAAAGAGTTCGGCATCATCCGAATTTGATTGATTCATCACAAATCCCATCCAGAACCAAGACGCCCGTCCTCAAATCCCCTATTCCCGCAAATTCCCACAAAGAATAAACCAACCTTTAACCATTCCCTTTACCAACAGTTCTATCTTGACCGATATTTGCCCTAGCGGGATAATGAATATCGTGGCCGAGTTCCGAATCGACAAGATCGACGAGCTGTGCCGCCAGTTGGCTTTCACACCACAGGAAGCCCGCTTAGCGCAACTCTCTGCCACAGAAGAACTTCTGTTCGACATCGATCCCGCCAAAGCTTACCCGCTTAACTTTATCGTCTTCCGCATCACTGGCTATCATCCCAAACTACTCGACCAGGCTCTGCTGACGGGATTGGCCCTTCAGCACGATTTGGGCCTCCTGATTGAACAGGTCAGCTCGACTCTCGACCTGCATGTCGAAGCTGTCGGCCAGCCCGTTCTGACCATTGATGAGGTCACCGAACGGTTCAATGTCGCCAGCAAGACGATCCAACGATGGCGTCGCCGCGGGCTTTCCGCCCGCTTGTTGATTTTCCCCGACGGCAAGCGCCGAGTCGCTTTCCTGTTGGGGGTCGTCGAGCGATTCCTCGCCCAGCATCGCGATCAGGTCGTCGGAGCCGCCAATTTCTCGCAGGTTTCCGATGAGGAGAAATCCGAAATCCTCCGCCGCGCCGCCCGCCTGGCCCAGCATTGCCGCTGCTGCGGCAGTGAGATCTCCCGCCGCATCGGTCGCCGGCTCCATCGCTCGCCGCTGACCATCGCCCATGTGATCCGCGCTCACGATCAGGCCAACCCGCAATCCGCGATCTTAAATAAGGCCCCGGTTCCGATCAGCGACGAGGACCGCGCCGAGATGCTCCGCGCCGTCCGTCGGGGCGTTTCGATATCCGCCATTGCCCATCGGACCTGTCGCCCGCGCTCCGCTGTCTATCGCGCCATCATCGAGGAGCGCCTCAGCCGCCTCAATCGACGAAAAATCCGCTTCATCGACGACCCGCTCTATCATCAGGGCGATGCGGCTACCGTCATCAACCAGATCGTCTCCCAGCAGGACATCATGGATCAAGTCCCTGCCGAGGAGCGGCGCATCCCGCGCGACCTGCCTCCCTATTTGCAGGACCTTTACCGCACGCCGTTGCTCTCCCGTGCTGGCGAGCGTGCTCTGTTCCTCAAGCTGAATTTCCAGAAATTCCAATTCGTCACGGCTCGCCGAAACCTCGATCCCGAGTTGGCGCGGGCCCGTGACCTCAATCGCCTTGAAGCGCTCCGCCGCAACGTCGCCGAGACCAAGAACCAGATCGTCCGCGCCAATCTCCGCCTGGTCGTCAGCGTCGCGCGCAAGCACTTGCGTCCGAGCCTTTCCCTGATGGAACTGCTCAGCGAGGGAAATCTCACCCTGATGCGGGCCGTCGATTCCTTCGACATTCACAAGGGGAATCGCTTCAGCACTTACGCCACCCTGGCCCTGATGAAGGGCTTTGCCCGCAGCGTCCCGCAAATGCTCAGCGGCCAATTCGGCGGTCGAAAATCCGCCCAGAGCGATTCCACCCTCGCCGCTATTCCCGATCGCAGCCAGCTACTGGCCAACGACCGCATGCTCCACCGCGACGAGGTCAGCCAGCTTCTCTCCCGCTTGGAATCCCGCGAGCGAGACGTGATCCTCGCCCACTACGGCCTGACCGAAAGCGGCCCCGCGACGTATGAACAAGTCGGCGCCCGCCTGGGCCTCTCCAAGCAGCGCGTCCGCCAGATCGAGCAGACCGCCCTCGCGAAACTCCGCGCTGCGAAATAATCAACTGCAAATCACAAAAGGCAAGGGATGAGTCATTCATCAAATCAGCGCGTTTTTCAGGAGCGCAGAATCACCCGGTGTAGCTTTTGCGGGAAAACCAATGTCGAAACTGGTCGTCAGATTGAAGGCCCACGTGATGTGTATATCTGCGCATCGTGTGTCGATCTAGCGTCTCGGCTGGTCGAAGACGCGAGAGCGAAAAATGAGATCCCTCAAAAGGCCTGAAATTACTCCCAGCGCTTCATCGCGATTTGCCGCTTAGGCTTTTTCGTTTCCCTGGCTGTTGGCCCTATCCGCTAAAACGCGCTTCAGTACCTTCCCCGTCGGCGACCGCGGCAAATCCTTCTCAACAAAAATCTCTCGCGGAATCTTCCACTGCGGCAGCGCCTGCTGCCGGCAAAATTCCCTCAGCTCATCCGGCACAATCTCTTTCCCCTCCACCGCCATCACAAACGCCACCACGACTTCCCCGCGCCCCGGATCTTTCTTGCCGACCACGGCCGCTTCCGCCACCGTTGGATGCTTCATCAGCACCTCTTCGATCTCCCGCGGCGCGGCTTTTTCTCCGGCGACGATGATCAAGTCCTTCTTCCGTCCCGTGATGTGCAGAAATCCATCCGCATCGATCATCCCCAGGTCGCCCGTCTTGAAAAATCCATCCGGCGTCAGCGCCGCTTCCGTCTCGGCCGGCAGGTTGTTGTACCCCTTCATGATCATCGGCCCGCGCAGCCACACTTCCCCGCTCTCGCCAACAGCCATCGCTTTTCCGTTCTCATCGGTGATCCGGATCTGGGCCCCCGGCACCGGCTTACCCACGCTCCCCGCCTTCTGGGAATGCGGCACATTCAGCGTCACCACCGGGCTTGTCTCCGTCAGCCCATACCCCTCCAGAATCGGCACCTTGAACCGATCCAAAAATCCCTCTCGCAATTTCGACGGTAGCGGTTCGCCGCCGCTGATCAGGGCGTACGTGTTCTTGAAATCTTCGGGACCAGCGTTCTTCAAATGCGCGATCGCCCCAAACATGCTCGGCACCGCGAAGATCAGCGATGCTCCTTCCTGCCGGATCGCGTTCATCGCCGCCACCGCGCTAAAGCGCGCGTGATAAATGATCGTCGCCCCCAGTTGCACCGGAGCCAGCATCATTGCCGTCATGCCAAACGCATGAAACAGCGGAATTACCCCCAAAAACACGTGCTTGTGCTTCAACTGCGCATGCTCGATCGCCGCGTCTACGTCGCTCTGAAGATTGCCAAACGTGAGCTTCACCCCTTTGGGCAACCCGCTGGTGCCGCTGGTGTACATCAGCACTGCTAGATCATCCGTCGACCGCTGCGGTGCCCCGTCCGCAAAGAGTCGAGCCGCTACGCCGCCGTATGCGGAAAGCCCGCCTCCTTTGGTCACCTCCCCCAGGTCGATCACCTTCACCGCGCCTCCCTGCATTTTCGCCGCCAGCGGCCCCACGCTCACGATCGTATCGATCCCGCTGTCGGCAATGCAGTGCTTGATCCCCCGCTCCCCCAGCAAAAAATTGATCGGCACCAACGCTCTGCCAAGCAGCAACCTTCCGTTGAAACCTCCCACCAACCCGATACCGCTGGGCAGCAGGAGGCCCACCTTGTTCTGCTGGGTCTGCCCGGCTAAAAAGGCCCCCATCTCTGCGGCAAACGTGGATAGTTGCTGATACGTGTGCGAACCGCCGTCGTCCTTGATCGCGATGTCATTCGGCCCCTTACTTGTCGTGGCAATCAGCGGCTCGATCAGCATGCGGTCAATATAACTTCCGGAGGCATGGATGCGAATCTCTGGGAATCTCCCATCGCTCAGGTCGAGTTTGGCACTTACTTTCTCCTCTCCCGGTGCTCCAGAGCAGGGTAGAGGAGGGGGTCTCTGCGCAACAAAACTT
>CAZCKE010000097.1:0-10901 GCA_964499005.1 uncultured Tepidisphaeraceae bacterium | reverse complement strand
CTGCTGGGCCATGTTGGCCATGGCCGCCTGCATATCCGGGAACCCCGAAGTATTTCGGAACAGTAAGTGCGTTACGCCCCGGCCTTGGCACCCCGAACAGAACATCCCCACGCGCCCGACAACTCTTTGGTTGACTAGAGCATCGCCTGCGAAACAGACGTCCGCTAATCACCAACGTCCCTGTTCGTTGGGCGACTACCACATTTACTGATAAGCATCATCACGCACCGACCGGCTTGGCGGACCGAGTTTGAAGCGCTCGGCAAGGCATTACGCGAGGTTCTTGGTCAACTCGCTTTGCGCATCGATCACATCGGCTCGACCTCCGTGCCGGGGTTGGCTGCCAAAGACATCATCGACATCCAAGTCACTGCCGCCGAGTTCCAAGTCCCGATCCAGCAGGCGCTCGCTCGCGCGGGGTACCGGTGGTTCGAGCAGTTCAATTGTGATCACAGGCCTCCGGGGGCATCGGAAAACCCGGACGATTGGAAGAAATGGTTCTTCAAAGCAGTCGATGACAAGCGACCCGTCAATCTCCATGTCCGCCTTACCGGTTGCGCAAATCAGAGATATCCGCTGCTCTTTCGCGACTACCTGCGAAACCATGACGCCGCGTCCCAGGCCTACTCCCAAGTTAAAATTGCACTGGCGCAGCGCCATCCAAACGATGTTGACGCCTACTACGACATCAAAGATCCGGTGTGCGACATCATCATGAGCGGCGCCGAAGCCTGGGCCTCTCAGGTCGGGTGGAGACAAGCTCCCTCGGACTGTTGAAAGCCAAAGAGGTTTTTAATTGCTCCGCTGCTTTTGGCTTCCCTTGCTCATGCTGTGCCTTATTGCTTAGATGCTCTGGCCATGTCCATCCGCCACCTCGAGCCCAGCGACTTCGACTTCATCACTTCCGTCGTCGACCAGTGGTGGGGCCGCCCCGTCCGTCATCTCCTCCCGCGCCTCTTCTTCCAGCATTTCCGTCCCACCAGCTTCGTCCTCGAAACTGGCGCCGGCCTCCAGGCCTTCCTCATTGGCTTGTGCTCTCAAACCGATCCCACCATCGCCTACATCCACTTTGTCGGCGTCTCGCCTGCTCAACGCGGGCAGGGCTTTGGCCGACTCCTCTACCATCACTTCTTCCAAACGGCCGCCGCCCTCGGCTGCAAGGAAGTTCACTGCATCACGTCCCCGGTGAACACCGCCTCGGTCGCGTTCCACAAAGCGATGGGCTTTGCCTTCAAAGGAACCGGCTGCGAATCCAACGGTTTCCCCGTAACCCCCGATTACGAAGGCCCCAACCAAGCTCGCGTGGTGTTTCACAAAAGCCTCTCGAGTGATGCAGGTGAGCACTAACTAATTAGCGTGGTTTTCCGGCTCATTCTGTCGACACGGAAACCATGGCCGTCCCCAAGTCCTCAATATCTCACTCGTTGGCTGGGTTTACAGCGGCGAACGTCACATTATTATTTCGCGAACTGGTGATGAACACTCCCAACTGATCATTAATTCTCGCATACCCCTCCAACTCATCATTGTGCCCCGCGATATCAATCACCTTCACGCCCGGCCCGTTCGTATAATCCGGCGTCTCCAAATCCGACACCAGCGTCAACCTCCACCGACGCCCCTCGATGATGTTCTGTACGATCACCAGCGTCCTTGTCTCCTCATCCCAATGCAGCAACTGCACCCACGACCCACACGGCGCCTTCTTCACCAACACCCCCGGCTCGCTCGTCCGCGCCGCCATCGCCAAAAGCTTCGGATCGTAAAACCGCACGAAATTCGGCCCCGGCCCGTAATCAGATGTCGCAAGCAAGTAGCGATCCCCGACGCGAACATACTCCGGCCGACACCCCTGCACCGCCAAGTCATCCAGCGTCTCATTCAACACCGCATGGTCCAGCGTCCCCTCGGCAAGTCCCTTCTCCAGGTCCAGCCGGTAAATCTTCCCTTGCTTGGTTGCCGTCACCGTATTGCCCAAAAAGCAAGGCAGCCCATCGCGCAGCGCCAGCCCTGTCGGATGATTCAAAAGGTTTTTGCCGCCGCGCGTGAGTTGAATCACGCGCCCCGTCGCGCTCAAACGCAAATCAGGGTTCTCTACAAGGTGATACTCCCGAAGCACCCCTGTCTCCGCGTCCCCATAAATATAAATCGTCCCGCCATAAACCGTCGCCCCTTGCGCCCTCCCCAGCCCCGGATAACTCTGTCCCTCCATGGGCGCGATCGGCAGCTTCGCCGTCTGGCTCGCGCATCCGGCCGCACCCATCAGCAAAGCGAAAACACCCACCAACCCGCTGAAGCGAACCATCCATCGCATCCCCCAACCCTACACATCAATCAAAAGCGTTTGATTAACGGCGCCAATGGCGCTCAGAATAATCGCGTCAGGGACTAGAGATGATTATTCACCGCATCGAAACCGCGGTTATGCGATGATTTCCCGCACGACGTTTCCGCTGGTATCTGTCAACCGGAAATCGCGGCCCGCGTGCCGGTAGGTGAGCTGCTCATGATCCAGCCCCAGCAGCGCGAGGATCGTCGCGTGCAGATCGTGGATTTGCACTTTGTTCTCGACGGCTTCATACCCATAGTCATCGGTCGTTCCGTAGCTCGTTCCGCCGCGCACTCCGCCCCCGGCCATCCAAAGGGTAAAGGCCTTGTTATTGTGATCGCGTCCGTCGCCTCCCTGCGCGTGCGGCGTGCGCCCGAATTCTCCCGCCCAGATCACGAGCGTATCCTTGAGCATGTCCCGCGACGCCAGGTCCGTCAGCAACCCCGCGATGGGAAGATCCACCGCATGTGCGTTGGCGCCAAGCGCGGTCTCCAAATTGAAATGCTGATCCCAATTTCCGTGCGCGATCTCAACAAATCGCACACCCGCTTCCACCATCCGCCGGGCCAGTAGGCACTTTCGCCCAAAGTCATCCGTTCCCGCGTCGATCCCTCCGGTTCGCCGGGTCGAATCCCCGATCCCGTAAAGCTGCTTGGTAGCTTCGCTCTCTTTGGAGATGTCCATGATCTCCGGCATCTCGGCCTGCATCTTGTACGCCAGTTCGTACGACTGGATGACGCCTTCGACTTCGGGGCTGTATTGCTCCTGTTCCAGCGTTTCTTGATTCAAGGCCTGGGCAAGGTCCAGCACGTCCCGCTGCGCGATGGCATCGAGCTTCCGGTCCAGATTTCGCACGGATGCCCGCGCAATCGGCCGGCCCAACGATCCGATCCGCGTCCCCTGATAAATCGCCGGCAAGAACGCGCTTCCATAATTCTGCGCGCCTCCCACATCACTCGGCGGCGTGATCGTCACAAACCCCGGCAGATTCTCGTTCATCGTCCCCAGCCCATACGTCGTCCACGCCCCCAAGCTGGGCCGCGTCAGCCGCAAATTTCCCGTATGCAGGTTAAGAAACGCCTGTGGATGCGCTGGAAGGTCCGTCTGCATCGAACGGATCAGGCACAATTCGTCCGCATGCTTCGCGACGTTGGGGAACAGTTCTGAAATCCACAGCCCGCTCTTGCCGTTTTGGGTGAACTGCCACTTCGATCCCAGCAGCTTGGTGCCTGGCCGCTTGCCCGGCTGGCCGGTATCCATCGTCAGCTTCGGCTTGTAATCAAAGGTATCCACGTGCGACGGCCCGCCACGCATCGTCAGAAAGATCACCCGCTTCGCCTTGGCCGGCAGCGGCGGGGTCTTTGCCGCCAGCGGGCTCACCAGCGCCGAGGTCATCGCCTGGGCTCGCTGCAGCAGGCTCGAAAATGCCAGCCAGCCAAATCCACACGAAACGCTGCTCAGAAATCCGCGACGTGTAAATAGCCGCCTCACCGACGAGCACGTATGTCCAGATGAATTGCTCATAAATCACTCAATTCAATTCCCTAAACTCCGCCGCGTTGTAGAGCGCCAGGCAAAAGTCCGTCCAGACTCCCAGCGGAAAGACTTTCGGATCGTTCGCCATTCGTGAAAAGAACGTTCCTGCCGTCTTTTGCTCAACTTCGTTGGCCGGTCGGTCAAACACCAACCTGAATGCCAGGTTCACCCGTTCTTGGCGCTCATCCGGCGTCAAGTTTCTCTCCATGCCGGCCGGATAGGCCGCCATCACGCGCTGCGCCAATTGCCTGGCTTGTCCCCGCACGAAATCACTGTTCAACAAATACAGCGCCTGCGAGGGAACATTAGTCACTTCCCTCTCCCCATGCACGACGGTCGAATCCGGATAATCAAACACCGCCAGTGAATCCGGTATCTCATCCCGCGCCACCGGCAGATACACGCTCCGATATACGCCCGTCGCGCTCGCAAAGGTTTCCTCGTTGATCCTGTCGTACGCTGGCCCATTTCCAATCGACCCATCGCCGGCGACCGCCACCGTCGATCCCAACGGAGGTTGCAGATTCAACTGCCCGCTCGACGCCAGCATCGCGTCCCGAATGCACTCCGCGTTGAGCCGCCGTTTGGAGTGTCGCCACGTCAGCGAATTCTGCGGGTCCACCCCGAAGTTCGTCTCATCGTATGTCGATGCCAGTTGATACGTCCGGCTCAGCACGATCTCACGAATCGTCTTCTTCACAGACCAGCCGTTTTCAATCAGCCGATTCGCCAGATAATCCAGCAGTTCCTGATCCGCGGGCGATTCTCCCATCGTCCCGAAGTTATCCACCGAGGCCACGATTCCCTGGCCAAAGAGCCAGTACCAGATGCGATTGGCCATCACGCGCGCCGTCAGCGGATTCCTCGGGGAGATGATCCATTCCGCCAGCTCCCTGCGCCCACTCTCATTCTGAGCGATCGCGGCCGTTCTGCTATTGACCAAAAACGCCGGAAACCCTCGCGGCACCCGGTCTCGTGGATCACTCATCTCTCCACGGAAAAACAGCGGGCTGTCCGCGATGGTCTCAAACCCGCTCGACTGACGCTTCAGCGGATTCCCCTTGGGCCCCGTCTGCACCGGCCGCATCGGCTCGACCGGCCCGACGCTCGGCGGCCGGTCCTGCACTCCCATGCAAAACGCTTTCGGCCGGCCCTGCTCGTCATACATGTTCAGTTCATTTTCCAACTGCGCCTTTCTTCCCAGCGCCGCACGAATTTGCACCGCCAGCGCCACCGCGTTCTGCGCAACCTGCCCCTGCTGCGCCCCTCCTGGTTGCGCTGCTCCCTGTCGCGCCCCTCCCTGTCTCGCCGCACGCCGCGCTCCCGCGCCAGCCCCGCGGCTCGCCAGCAATTCCTCGTATTGGTTCGTCACGTCCGCCAGCTGTTGCTTCAACTTGTCACGCTCCTCCGGCGTCAGGTCTTTCTGCACCGTTGGCTCATTGGCTCCCCTGGGCAATTCGATCAGCTCGCTCGAATCATTATTCTTCGGCCCCTCCAGCGTTCCGTAATCCGTTCTCGTCGACAGAAAAATCCCCGCCATCGCGTAGTAATCACGCTGCATGATCGGATCAAATTTATGATCGTGGCACCGCGCGCAAGAGACGGTCAATCCCAGAAACGCCTGCGAAGTAGCATCCACCTGCTCATCCGCCAAATCCAGGGCGAACTGCCGCGGCTGCATCTCATCCAGCCCCTTGGGCCCAATCGCCAGAAAACCCGTCGCGACCAACAGCTCCGCCTGTCTCTTGGGGTCGGCCGCGCGTAGCTGATCGCCCGCCAGTTGCTCGCGAACAAACTGGTTATACGGCTTGTCCTCGTTGAACGAAGAAATCACATAATCCCGATACCGCCACGCGTTGGGAAACGTCACGTTGAAATCTTTTCCCGTCGATTCCGCATACCGCGCCACGTCCAGCCAATGCCGTCCCCAATGCTCCCCATACTGCGGACGCGCCAGAAGGTCATCCACGATCTTCTCAAACGCTTGCGGCGAGTCGTCTTTTACAAACGCATCCACCTCCGCCGGGGTCGGCGGAAGTCCGATCAAATCAAAATAAATCCGTCGAATCAATGTCTGCTTGTCCGCGTCCCCGACCGGCTTGATGCTTTTGGCCTGCAGCGCGGCGCTCACAAATCGATCGATCGGCGTTCGCGCCCAATCCCCATCCATCACCTCCGGCGCTTCCAGGCGTTTCAGCGGCTGAAATGCCCACCACTTTTTCGCTTCCGACGTGTCCCACGATTTGGCAACCGTCACCGCCCCCCCGTCTCGCGGGTCCGGCGCCCCCATCTTCACCCACGTCTCAAAATCCCGAATCACCCCATCCGGCAACTTCCCTCCCCCATCCTGGGGCGGCATCGCCAGATCCTTATTCCCGTACCGCAGCGCCTGAATCAAAAGGCTTTTGTCGGGATTTCCCGGAATAATGACGGGGCCATCGACGCCTCCTTTGGAAAAGTTGGCTCGATTATCCAGCAGCAATCCGCCTTCAACTTCCTTTGCCTGTGGCGAATGACAGCTGTAGCAGTTTTTCACCAGGACAGGCCTGATCTTCGCCTCAAAAAACGCACGCTGATCCTCGGTGATGGCAGGATTTCTGGAAGACGATGGAGCTTGGGTGTCAGCAAACGAGACAAAATCGAAATACGTCAGGGAGCCGACAATCAATAGAAATGCAATGCCAACGCGTGTTCGCGACTGCATCTTCGGTATCCAAACTCTCAGCCGCATCTGGACTACCTCGTAGACTGCATTCTTATCGTCAAACGCTCACCTCCACAGAATATTACGGCCAAACGGTTGAATGGCTACATCTTCCCGGTACCGCTCGCAACATCAAATTTTTGCGTATAACCCATTGGGTTTTAACTGCTTGCGCGCGATACGCACAAATTTACCTATCGAGAATTCAGAAATATCCTTAAAACCCGCTAGCGCAGTGTGTCGAGTACAAACAAAAAATGGTGCTCGGGCACGATGTCCAGATCCACACCCAAGTCTTCCTCAAACGAAATCGTCGCGGGAAGGCCGGCAAAAATCTTCCGCCAATTTTGCGGCGTATTGAAATTAAAGGGGACGGGCACACCCTGATTCAATACACGATTGTAAAACCAATCACAAAACACCGCATATGAAAGTTGGATGTCCTCGTCCAACCGGGGGAGTGGAGAATCGGCCTGGCTGGTTCCTACCCCAAACACCGATTCAATAATGATAAGTCGCTTTTCAGTTTGACGCCATACCTCACGCAGGAGATTTAATGGATTGCTTGCGTGATGAAGCACGGTGATCAGCAACGTGCATCCGAACAATTTATTCAGCGGCGGAGAATCATTCTCTGAAAATTTGATAAACGGAAGTTTTACATTGCGGTCTCGATAATCAACAACGTCGAACAATTCAATCTCACGAAAATGCTTGCGGGCCAACCACGCGATCAACCCATGTCCGCAGCCTACGTCGGCAAGGGAATCTCCCTGTAAATATTTCTCAATTTGCGCGAAAATAATGGAGGCACGCTTATGCATTCCGCTGCGAATGCCGCGCCTTTCTTCATCCCCGAAAACGATTTTGCTGTGCAGGGATTTTTCGAGTTCGTCGACGGTTCGCGAGGCTTGCGAGACAAACAATGTATCCACAATGGCCTCGGCAGCCTTGGATGATTGTCGAGCCGCGCGCAGCATCTTTAGCGTTGCCTCGCTTAGCAAGTCTCTGAGTTCGGGACGCTTAATGAGTTCGACAATTGGAGGTATCTCGTAATTCCATGTATTCTTCATTTGATCGACTACTCTTCATTGTAATTGAGGTTCTTTCGGAAAGTCTCCGGAAGAGAGAGTGTTGAGAGTATTGAGATCAACACACAGAAAGAACCGATTACAACGGCTGCATAGAATAATCCCAACCCCTTTTTCAGGAAATCAAAACAAAACGATATTGGTATCAACGAAGCACGGATCAAATTCGGCGAAAGGGTTGCCGCGGTGGCCCGTAAATTGGTTCCAAACTGCTCAGCCGTATTCGTATTGATAATCGCCCAAAAGCCAACGCCAAATCCGACAAACGCGCAGCGCCAGTAAAATTCCGTCAGCGTTTTCCCGGGAAAAAAAAGGAACATACCAATCGCGATCCCGGACAGCAATCCGAAGCTAAGCATCGCTTTTTTTCGGCTTTTCCATATCTGGCTCAGAAAGCCGCACACCACGTCTCCTGCTGCCATTCCAATATATGCCAGCATTACTGCTATGCCGGCGACTGGTACTGGACTGACGCCAAGCACTTTTCCAAATTCAGGAGATCCCGTGATCAATAAGCCAACAACAAAATAAACCGGGAGGCCCACCATGACGCAAAGAGCAAGTTTACCGGCGCGCTGAGGCTTTTTGAACAAAAGCACAATGTCCCCACGGGAAACCGCCGTGCCCAGAATTTCCTTGAATAGCTTGGATTCTGATACTCCCAACCGTAGAACCAGCAGAATAAGTCCCATCACGCCGCCGACGGTGAATGCATTTCGCCAGCCAAGCTTCAACCCGATGACCGATGCGAATACCGCGCCTAATAAACCGACGCTGCCGATGATCATTGTCCCGACACCTCTCTTTTCCACCGGCATAATTTCTGAAACCAAGGTGATGCCTGCTCCGAGTTCTCCCGCCAAACCAAACCCGGCCAGTACCCTCCAAAATTCGTATGCTCCTAGCGTCTGAACGTGCGCGTTAAAGAGGTTCGCAATGGAATAAGTCAAAATCGACCCGAAAAGGACTGTTAAACGCCCTCGCTTATCCCCCAACATTCCCCAGCACAATGCGCCCAGCAATAAGCCAACCATTTGGAAATTCAACAGTTTTACGCCGACGCTTAATGACTCGGTGCTTGGAATCCCGATGTCGGCTAGGCTGGGTGTGCGGATCACGCTGAAAAGCAAAAGATCATACACATCAACGAAATATCCCAGCGCTGCAACGGCAATCAGTGCCCATATTTTCTTGTCGGCAAATGCTCCTGTTCGTTTCATGGCTTTAGGTCTTTCTTTAAATGTCTCAGCGCCTCCTCCAGCGCGGCATGGCGGACAGATAATTCATGCGTTAATCGTGTACACATCTCTTCATAAATGCCTGTGCTTTGAATGTGCGCGGACTCGGCGTAAGCGAGGTTCCAGACCCCGTCTTTGTCGATCGCCTGCTGGTGTCCGAAATATTGGTCGGCGCCCAGCGTTGACGGCGTGGGTAATGCCGTCCGGACCTTCATGTTGTCACCGTGTAATTGTCGAAAACGCAGCAATCCGACTCGGTATGGCCTCAATAACTGCTGAGCCTCGAAATCATTTAATGTGTAAACGATATAACACGATGGATTGCCCAGGTATGTCCCCCCGGACACCGTTTCCGATTTCCAGGAAACGCAATTGTTATCGTTAAATTCTCCATCTGAAGTAAACGATTGCCCTTCGGCTTCCAATGCCCGCGTGGCTCGGTTCTGCCTGATGCGAGTCCACCCAACGATAGTTTTCCCCTCTGAAAATTGAAATACATAGAAAAAATATCGCGGCCAGCCCGACATCATCGCCAAACCCAATACTTTTCCGTAGACGTACCCGAAAGATGCTATTAGCACGCCCCAAATGATGGACAAGGCAACGGCGGCGAGAAATTTTGCGACAGTCATGTCTTGATCGGGCATCAACTTCAGTAGCCCATCATCTAAGTGCTTAACAAAAAACATCCCAAAGGCCGAAACCACCGTCGTGAAAATAAAGGTAATACCGGTGATTCGCCCCCACATTTCGGAGGTATGCTTCTGAGTCGCAATATGTTTCATGGTCAACCGTAATTAAATCACGACCGGCCGTGGCGATGTGCTAAACTGAATTTCAGTATCGGCCCAAAAACTGAGCCTTAAATTCAAACGCGGTTGGTTGATAGGCGACATCAAAAATCGAACCGCTGGTGACCGATCAAAACCTTGGCGTTTCATTTAGGAAAATCGATGGTCGTGGGCCAATGCCTTCCAATTCAATGGCCCATGCACTAGAAGCTGTTTCAAAACCTCGCGCGGGCGTTGCTTGCGTTTGGCGGAGGCTGGCGGCGTCGCTCCTCCTCGCCGTATTTGGCTTTAATACGGCTCGTCGTCGCTTCTTGCCAGCCTCCGCCATCCGCGGCGCATCGCCGCGCGGGAGGTTTTGAAACAGCTTCTAGTTTGCTCTGCGCGCAATTGCCGCACAATTACCTTAAACAGGGTACCCCGGCCTGGAAAGTCATATTGTTTCCTTACTCAAAACCCGGCACAATATTCCTCTTTGCCCAAGAACCTCTAATATCTATGCGTCGCAAACTCTATCTCGAAACCTTCGGCTGCCAGATGAACGTCCTCGACTCCGAGCTCGTCCTCGGCCAGCTCCGCGCTCACGGCTACGAGCCCGTCGACGACCGCGACGCCGCCGATGTCATCCTCTACAACACCTGCTCGGTCCGCGAACACGCTGAGCAAAAGGTCTGGTCGCGCCTGGGCGAACTCCGCCAGCGCAAAGTGGACGATCCCGGCCTGATCATCGGCGTCATCGGCTGCATGGCCGAACGCGACGGCGCCAACCTCTTCCGCAAATACCCCCACGTCGATCTCCTCTGCGGCCCCGGCGAGCTCGATAAGCTTCCCAATCTCGTTCACAACGCCGCCCTCACCCACACCGGCCCGCGCCAGCGCCAAGTCGCCCTCATGGGCGCCGCCGCCCGTCGATCCTCCACCCTCGCCGCCGCTGAAGATCATCTGGAAATGCTCGATCTCTCCCGCAGCATTTCCCCCGGCGATGACGTCTCCCAGGCTTATGTCCGCATCACCCGTGGCTGCAACAAGTTCTGCACCTACTGCGTCGTCCCCTATACTCGCGGGCCCGAAGTGCATCGCCCGCCATCCAACATTATCGACGAGGTCAAAAAGCTCATGGATGCCGGCGCCCGCGAGGTCACGCTGCTGGGCCAAACCGTCAACCACCAAGCCCTTCGCCACGGCGACGGCCGCAAGGCGACCGTTGCCCAATTT
>CAZCKE010000096.1:0-10953 GCA_964499005.1 uncultured Tepidisphaeraceae bacterium | reverse complement strand
AGGACCCCCGCGGCAATCCCGCAGCAGATCAGTAGCGGCAGATAGAACGGAAAAAAGTAACGCACCTCCGGGTGTGGCGATGCCAGGACAAACGTCGCCAGCCCCAGCGGCGTTGCCAGCGCGGCAAATCGAGCCGCGGGATCAGTCCATATTCGACGCCGCATGACCAGCAATGCGGCAAGCCAGCCAACCGCCATGAAAATCGCCAGGCCGATGGAGAGCCCATAGTAGCCTTCACTGAACATCTTCCAGATGCCGCCGATGCTTTTGAGACGCGGATCACGCGCGACGGTGAAAAGCCCCGGCAAGATCTGAATCCCCGCGATCCTGACTCTCAGGGGGTAAAGCGGATTGGATTTGATGATGAGATTGCGAACATACCATGGGCCGGCCAGGACCGCGCACAGGATGGCCGTATAAATCCATTGCCGCCTTTTCCAACCGGCGCGCCACGGCGCATCGATGACCAGCAGCAGCACCGGAAGCGTCAGCATCGCCGTGAATTTGCAGACGAGCAAAAGTCCCACGGCTGATCCCAGCCATAGCGGCCCCAGCAAATCCGTGATCTCGGCACTGAGGCAGATCGCGACGGTACTGAGAAAAAATGCGATGACAAACAGGTCATCCTTGACGATCGTGGTCTGACTGAAGAGCGGCCGAGCCAGCACCGCCGCCACGGCGGTCAGCGCGGCCAATTCCATCGAAACCCCGCCTGACCGAAGAATTTGAATCATTGCCAGAAAAATCATGATCCACGGACCGACCTGGGCAAATCGCGCCAGCACGTCGCCGTCGAAGGGCGACATCAGCCATGCCATGAACATTTCCGCCGACATCGGC
The DNA here is from genome assembly GCA_964499005.1 of uncultured Tepidisphaeraceae bacterium. Lineage (GTDB taxonomy): Bacteria > Planctomycetota > Phycisphaerae > Tepidisphaerales > Tepidisphaeraceae > CAZCKE01. The sequence goes on along the minus strand of CAZCKE010000096.1, from coordinate 10,113 downwards.
GAATAGGTGATCGCCGGATTCCAGTACCAGCCGGGCATCGCCTCGAGGCGGTGCGTTTGAATCCATCGAACGGCCATGGGGATGTGGTAGGCCAGGCCATCGGTGGAGAGGACGGGCGCCAACGATTGGGAGTAGACAAACGCACCGGCGAATCCCGCCGCGAATGCCGCGGCGCCGATCGCGATATAGGCTTGAGTGCTGATTCTTTTGGGCAGACGTGATGACTGAGCCGTATACGCCGCCCCTGCCGGCACAAACCAGGTCGCGGCGGACAAGAGGATCGCCGTTGCCGCCAGGGGAACCGGCGCGAGCAGGCCCGCCAGCCCCGTGATTCCTACCGCCAGATATTGGGTCAAATACCACCAGAGCAGGGCGTGGAGAAGCCAGAGGACCGGATCGCCTCGGCCTCGTCGTCTGCTCATCCGCCAGCCGCTAAGGAGGATAAACGCATTGACGGCAACGACAAGGAACAATCGGAACTCGTTGCTCATGTGGGAGTGCCCGCGTTTCTAGCAGAATCTGGTGGGCGGATGCAATAGAATGGGCCATCGTATGAACGTGCTGATTACCTCCGGACCGACTCGCGAGCCGATCGACCCCGTGCGCTATCTGGGCAATCGCAGCAGTGGAAAGATGGGAATGGCCCTGGCCAATGCCGCGCTGCGCGCGGGGCATCGCGTGACGATGATTCTGGGGCCCATGTCGGCGCAAGCGCCCGAGGGGATTCGCCAAATCAACGTCGAAACAGCTCGGCAGATGCTCCAGGCCGTCATGCAAGAGATGCCCCAGCACGATCTGCTCATTATGGCGGCGGCGGTCTCCGATTTCCGGGTGAAACAGGCGGCTGCGGAAAAGATCAGCCGTGGCGGAAATCTGACGCTCGAATTGGAGCCGACCGAGGATATTGTCGCGGCTGCCGCGGGGACACGACGAGCCGATCAGCGGGTGGTGGGTTTCAGCCTGGAGGGAGAGGGTGGGGAGCAGCGAGCCGGCCATAAGCTCGCGCTGAAAAAGCTTGATCTCATTGTTTATAATCCATTGAGCACCATGGGGAGCGAAATGGTCGAAGCGACTTTGTTGTATGCCGACGGCCGCCGCGAAAAACTGTCCTGTCGTCCCAAAAGCGAGTTCGCCGATATCTTGATCCAGCGGTCGGCGGACTTGTTCTGATCGCACGGGCGCGAATGCTGAGAATCGCGCAACGTTTGATCCCGCTGATTGTTGTCATTAGCTGGAGTTAGGGTATTGCCCCGTCCGATAACAGTTAAAGTGAAACGTTTGCCGGGTGGTGAGGGTCTGCCCTTGCCCCAGCGAATGACCGAGCAATCGGCCGGGTTCGACGTTTGCGCCTCGGTGCCGGCCTCGGTCGTCATTGCTCCGGGCCAGATTCGGATGATCCCCTGCGGCTTCGCGATGGCGATTCCAAAGGGATACGAAGCTCAAATGCGGCCGCGCAGCGGGCTGGCCAGCAAACATGGGATCACGATGGTCAATACCCCCGGCACGATCGACTCCGATTATCGCGGCGAAGTGCACGTGCCGCTGATCAATCTCGGCAAGGAGCCGTTCACTGTCGAGCGCGGGATGCGCGTGGCACAGATGCTGATCCTACCCGTGCCGGCGGTGAAACTCGTCGAGGTGAAGGAACTGGACGAAACCAAACGCGGCAAAGGCGGGTTTGGCCACACAGGAAGATAAGGAGAATTTTTGAATTTTGAATTTCGATTTTGGTGCAATCAAAAATCAAAATTCAAAAATCGAAATTTACAATGATTCAGCGTTCCAACATCATCCGTCCCATTGGTCTGTTTCTGGGCTGCGGCATTTGGCTCTTCATGCTCTTTGCCCTGGGCAGCTTTCATCCCACCGACTGGCCCAGCCATAGCGTCTATCCATATCCCCCCATCCGAAACGTCTGCGGCCCGGCTGGCGCCGTGATCGCCTATTACAGCTTCCTGGCGATTGGCCAGGGCGTCTTTCCGATGCTCTTCTTCACCGGCGTTTGTCTGGCCCTGTTGATTTATCACCAGCACTTGACCGACTTTTGGTTGCGCATCATTGGTTTGACGATTCTCTCCGTCGCCTTCGCGGCGTGTGTCCACCATTTCAATCCCGGTTCCCTCTCCGGTTTCCCCGAAGGGCACGGCGGAATCATCGGCATCGGCACTGCGGCATTCCTCCAATCCCATTTCAACACGATTGGGACACGCCTGGTGTTGTTGGTCGCAATCTTCATCGGCATGCTCCTGGCCGCCGACGACCTGGTCCTCCGCGCGCCGGGCCTGGCCGCCCGCGCTTATACCAACGTCAAAACGCAATCCACGAAATTTAAATTCTCCTTTCCGGCATTGCCGAAGCTTCCCGCGCTGCCGAAATTCGTGACACGCGATGCTCCGGCGAAGAAGCCCAAAATCTGCAGGGAAAAAGAAACCCCCAGCAATCTCGCCGACCCGGTCGAACCTGAGGAACCGGTCGCGGCCAAAATTGAGGAGCCGCCCAGGAAAGCCGCTCCTGTCGAGGAAGAGACGAAGCCGGCTGTCGATCAGCCCAAGCCCGAGCCTCAGCGCGGCGCAATTCTGGTGAAGCTCCCCAACCAGATTAAACAGCGGCAGGTCAGCCCTCCCCAGCCGCCCAAGGAACTTGGCGAATACCATCTTCCTCCATGGGACTGTTTGGCCGAGGCCGAGTATGGATTTGCCGAGAGCCAGGAAAAATTCGTGCGCGAAAAGGCCGCGATCCTTGAGCAGGCCATGAAGGAATTCAACATCGACGCTCACGTCGTCGAGATTGATACCGGACCGGTCATCACGATGTACGAATTGGAGCTGGCGCCCGGCGTCAAAGTCTCAAGCATCACCGCGCTCTCCAACGACATCATGCGCGCCCTCAAGGCCGAAAGCGTGCGCATCGTTGCGCCGGTGCCCGGCAAACACACCGTCGGCATCGAGGCCCCCAATGAACAGAAGGAAAAAGTCCGCCTCAAGGAGCTGATGCAAGCGGCCCCGGATTCCACGAATAAGATGGCAATCCCGCTCTACCTCGGCAAGGACGCCAGCGGCGAGCCGCTCATCGCCGACCTGACTCAAATGCCGCACTGCCTGATCGCCGGCACCACCGGCTCGGGCAAATCGGTCTGCATCAACAGCGTGATCATGTCGATCCTGTTCCAGCAGAGGCCCGACATCGTCAAGCTCATTCTCGTCGACCCCAAGATGGTCGAAATGGCTGCTTTTAAGGATATTCCCCATCTGATGTGCCCTCTGGTCAATGATCCCGGTCGGGCAACCAGCGTTTTGGAATGGGCCTGCGAGAAGATGGACGAGCGATATGAATTTCTCGCCGAAGCCGGTGTGCGGAACATCAAAGGCTACAACGCCCTGACGCCCGAAGAGCTCAAAGAGCGATTCAAGCCGGCATCGCCCGAGGAAGAGGCGACAATCCCCAAGCATCTGCCGTACATCGTCATCATCATCGACGAATTGGCCGACCTGATGATGACCAGCGGCAAGGAAGTCGAAGCGTTTATCGTGCGCCTCGCCCAGAAATCGCGCGCCGTCGGTATCCACCTGATCGTCGCGACCCAGCGGCCGCAGGCGAACGTCGTAACCTGCCTGATCAAAAGCAAAATGCCCAGCCGCGTGTCGTTCCGCGTGGCCAGCAAGATGGACAGCCGGATCGTGCTCGACCAGAACGGCGCCGATTTGCTGCTCGGGCAGGGCGATATGCTTTTCCTGCCTCCCGGCGCCGGCAAGCCGATTCGCGGGCAGGGGACGTTCATCGATGATCGCGAAATCCGCGAAAGCGTCAAAATCGCCAAAGGCCTTGCCGAAGCCCAATACGAGCCCGAGCTGGTTCAAATTAAAGCCACGGGCAATGTTGATGAAGAAGCCGCCAAGGATGAATTGTTCAACGATGCCGTCGAGGTCGTTCTGGAAACCAAACGAGGCAGCGTCAGCCTGCTCCAGCGCCGCCTGACGATCGGCTACAGCCGTGCCAGCCGCCTGATCGAAGCCATGGCCAACGCCGGCATCGTCGGCAGTTACAAGGGAAGCCAGGCTCGCGAGGCGTTGATCACCCCCGAGGAATGGCAAGCCATTAAAGCCGCCCGGCAAACGGATACGGAAAGCGGGATGAGCGTATGAGTCGCAGCAGTTTTCCCCACTATGTATACCAATACCTCACAATATGAAAAAACACCGGCGCCGCGAAGGATAGCGAATCCACTCGGTCCAGCATCCCGCCATGTCCTTCGATGAGGTGGCTGAAATCCTTAATGCCCGCATCGCGCTTGATAGCGGACATGACGACGCCGCCGAAGAATCCCATCACGGCGATGACAAAGGCGATGACTAGAGCGTTCCTTGGCGAAAAGGGCGTGATGAAATAGAGCCCCATGCCCAATAGCGACGCACTGACGACGCCTCCAATGAATCCTTCCCAGGTTTTATTCGGGCTCAGGTGCGGGGCAATCTTGTGCCGCCCAAGCAGCTTTCCCCAGACGTACTGCAACACATCACTCATTTCCACGACCACGACCAGAAACAGCACCAACGGCCATGGATCGTAAGTCCACGGCGGTTTATCAAGCCGAACGTCCAGAAGCAGCAGCGCCGCCGCGTGGCTCAAACAATACACACAGATCATGACGCCGACGGCGATCTTTGAGACGCGCTCCATGTACCCCTTGTAATCGCCTGTCAACGTGCTGCGGATGCAAATGAACAGAAAGACCCAAACGGGGATGAAGATGCTGTAGAAGCCGTACCAGTGAATGTAGATCAGATAGTATTGCAGCGGGACCACGACGAAGAATGCCCAGAACAATGTGCCGTGATCGCCTCGCCGTGTCGGCGCGAGCGTTAGAAGCTCGCGCAGCGCGAGAAATGAAACCAGCGCGAAAAGCACACAAACGCCGATCAGGCCGATCCACATTGCCCCAGCGAAGATAGCGGTCATGATCCACCAAGCGCGGATTCGCTGGGCGAGATTCGTCACCGTCACCTGCTTCGCCGCGTCGCGGACCATGTATTGCAAGACGGTGGAGATCCCTGTCGCCAGCGTGAGGACGCCTCCGGCGATCGTCGTGGCAAGGATCGCCGCGCTTCGCGACGTGTCAGGCCCATGCAGAAAAAAAATCATCTCATTGCTCCGCATCGCCAGCCAGATCGGCCACGGCTTTCTGCGCTCGTTCCAGAAACGCGCCTTTGTCCTCATCTTCCAACGGCCTGAGCGGTTGGCCGAATCGGACGGCGGCAATCAACGGCACAAACAAAAGTTCTCCCTTGGGCAGGATGCGGTTCAGATTTTCCAGATAAACCGGAACCAACTCAAGATCGGCTCGCCGCCGGGCCAGGTGCCACAAACCCGGCTTGAATTTTCCCATTTCGCCGTCGTCGCTGGCCGTGCGCGTTCCCTCGGGAAACAGGATCAGTGATTCTCCCGCGTCCAGGACCGCCTCCATTGCTGCCAGCGGATTAGCACTGCGCGTGACATGCTGACGCTCGATGAGCACGACACGAAAGACGTTGCCGGCCAGGAATCGGCGGATGGCTCCCGATTCCCAATAATCGCGCGCCGCGACCGGCCGGGTCACTCGCCGCAACCGCGGTGGCAGCGATGCCCAGATCACCGGGGCGTCCAGATTGCTGGCATGATTGGCGAAATAGATGCGCTGCGGAATGGCGCCGTCGGGGCGCGAGGGCTCGCAGTCCCATCGTGCCTGCGCGCCGGTGATCAGACGGATCGCCCCGGCGATCATTTCGCCTCCAGCTCACGAACGATCAATCGCAATCTCCGCACTACTGTGATGACGCATCCGAGATCAATCACAATCAGCGCGACCCATAAAAGCCGCCCCTGCCAATGCGCGAATGTCGCGCCGATTTCCAGCAGACATGCCGCCGTCATCACGGCCATGCGATGCTGCTTGGCCATCGGTCCGATGAAATGGATGCCGGCGCCGATCGATCGGCCCAGCACGCGCACATACGCCGTCATGACCGCGAGAATTCCCGCGAGCCATCCCAACTCGACGCCATGCCAGCCGGTCGCGGCATAACCCGCGGCGATCAGGATGATCGGGTCCGCCAATCGATCCGGGAAATCGTTATAAACTTCGCCCGATTTACCTGCTTTATTTCCCTCGACGGCGACCATTCCATCGAAGAGGTTGCACAGCAGCCGCCCTTGAATCCCGGCCACCGCGCCGATCATCAAAGCTCCGATCAGCCAGGGATTCTGGGTCCAGCGAACGCCGGCCAGGCACACCCCCGCAAATAAGGCGCAAACCACGCTGAAATCGGAGATCGCATTGGGCGTCGCCCCATGACGTGCCAGCCAACCTGCCATCGCCGCGGCCCAGCAGGAATTGCGTGCTTTGATCGGGCGACGACCACTGATGTTAACCGCTGCTTCGCTTCCTTCTGACGGCATGGCAATTCCCTGCGACACCCGCAAATCGTCCAACCGGATGTCGGCGGGAGTGTACCATGACGCACAGCCGTCCAGAAAAATGAGATCGATGGGTCCAAGAATAGAAAAATGGACTATGCGAGATCGCGGATTGAAACGTAGCGGCCAATGCCATCGGCGGGGCGGGCCGTTACAATGCGGCAATGAGCGAGGGCCAAGTTGTTCCGGTTCGGTTGCGGGAAGTGATGTACGACATCATCGTTCGGCCGGGATTGCTGGCGGAGATCGGGGCGATTCTGGCCGGGCTGGTACCGGCCCGCAAAGCGGGGATTGTCACCGACTCGCATGTTGGGCCGATCTGGCTGGGCCGCGTGGAGGCGTCGCTGAAATCAGCGGGGTTTGAAACGATCTCGGCGACGATTCCAGCCGGCGAACAGCACAAGACACTGTCGCACTTGATGCCGATTTATGATGCGCTGCTGGGTGGCAAGATCGAGCGCACAACGCCGATCCTCGCTCTCGGCGGCGGCGTTGTGGGCGATATGGCGGGCTTCGTCGCCGCGACGGTTCTGCGCGGCGTGCCGTTCGTGCAGGTCCCGACGACGCTGCTGGCGATGGTCGATGCAAGTGTCGGCGGCAAGACCGGTGTGGATCATGCCGTGGGGAAGAACCTGATCGGAGCCTTTCATCAGCCGATCGCCGTCTTGATTGATCCAGAAGTTCTCCGAACTTTGCCGATCGAAGAACTGCGCGGCGGGCTGGCCGAGTGCATCAAGCATGATCTGATTCGCGACGCCGAGGCCTTCGGGCGGCTGGAGATGCAGATCGATTCGGTGCTGAAGCTGGACATGGCAACTCTGACGGAATTCATCGCCCATAACGTGGCGATCAAGGCCCGCGTGGTGGAAGCCGATCCGTTTGAGAAGGGAGAGCGGGCGCATCTGAATTTCGGGCATACCTTCGGCCATGCGATCGAATCGGTCTCGGGGTTTTCGTATTCGCATGGGCAATCGGTTTCGCTGGGCATGGTCGCGGCGGCCTATGCCTCCCATCAACTGGGGCTGATCGACGAGACATCGCGGCAACGGATCGTGGCGATCCTGGGCAGAGCCGGGTTGCCTAGCGGCGGTCTGAAGTTGGACGTTGATCGCGTGATTGAGACGATGCAGTTTGACAAAAAGGTAAAAAGCGGCCGCATCCGGCTCGTGCTGCTGGAAAAGATCGGCAGGGCGATTGTTCGGGATGATGTTCCGATGGAGCTGATGCGTGAAGCGGTGGAGAGCCTGAAGTAAATGCGTTGAGCCCAGCCCTAATACTTCTTGATGTCGCGCCTGATCAGATGTCCACCCGCGGGCATGTTTTGCAAAATCTCGATGGTCGCAACTACATCCTCGGCGATGACAGCCAAGTTTGCACAACAGTAACCCTGATTGTCGGCGGGCATGAGATCGACGATTTCCACAACGATATTCATATCGTCCAACCTGCGAGCAGCCACCCTTGCCTGGGCGATATTTGGGAAATGAGCGACCACAACTAATTCTCCGGCGGGCGGCGGGGCGTAGTCGAGAACGCGAGCGTCCTCGAGCGGCTTTTTCCCGAAGGCTTCGCCGGTTTGTTCCTCGCTTTCCATTGTGACTCGCAAACGAATCGATGACCGGTCGACCGGCAAGATTGTAGCTGATTTGCCGGTAAATATTCCCAAAATGCGTTTGCGACTGTTGGCGGAATAAGAGCACGGTTGTGTTTGATGTTTAAGAAACGTGCCGGAATGCCCCATTATGTCCCATCTGGAGGGGAGGGGTGAGAGGGATGTTTGAGAGAATTTGAATTGCGCAGGGGGAGGGGAAGAGCATCAGACCAGGGATTCGATGGCTTTGCGGCTTTGGGGGTCCAGGTTGGTGAGAGGGGGCATTTCGTAGAGGTTGCCGTCCGCGTCTTTGACGGTGAAGCGGCCATCGGGCATGAAGCGGATGTCTTCGCGTTCCTGGACGCGGAATTCGATGGGGCCGCGGTCGGTCTGGAGGTGCCAGGTTTGGAAGCCGAAGCGTACGTCGACATGGATGACGCGAGTGATTCGGGGGTTGAAGCTCGTGGAGGTTGGTTCGGCGTCGATGATTTTCGCGACGTCGGGAGGGAGGTCGAAAAGGTTTTCAACAAGCAGGACTTCCTTGCCGTCTTTGTTGCGGATGCTGATGAAATGGGAAGGGCTGGACCAGGGGAAGGCGCGGCGGACGCGGACGTCGATCACGTCGTCCTGGTTTGGGCGGTGGAGGATCAGACGGGATTGGTCGTCTTTTTCCAACGAAAAGGGTTCTGTCACGATGCTTTCTCCATGTGAGCGGATGAAACGGCGGTGATGGGATCGCCTGGGGAAACATGGCCTTCTTCAATGACTCGCGCGAGCCACCCGGAATGGCCCTGGATGATCTGAAGGAGCCTGGGGTGCCAGACGTTGAGCTTTTTGCAGGGGACCCGGATATCGGTCAGCTCGATGACGCAGTTGCCGACGCGGAAGCGGTCGCCGGGAGAGACGGACTGGAGGTCGAGGCCGCGGGTGGTGAAATTTTCGCCGACTTGGCCGGGGCCGATGTGGACGCCTTGGGTGGCGAGCCAGGCGTAAAGTTCTTCGGAGTAGAGGCAGACGGCGCGGTCGGGTCCGCCGTGATATTTGAGATCACGTTGGACATCACCGGCGAGTCCGGACTTGGAGACGAAGGCGGTGAGGACAGGGGACTTGGGGAGGCCGCCTTTGGAAGTAGAGATTTGAACAAGTGTCGCGTTCATTCGGCATCGATTCCTTTGAAGGAGACGCAGCGGAGCAGGCGGGCGCGGCGGAGGGCGGCGCGGCGCAGAGCGGGCTCGTGGCGTTTGGCGGCAACGGCGGGGCGGAAGCCGACGGCGTCAAGTTGGGCTTCGATCTTGCGTCCGCCAGCGGGCTGGACGTGGAAGGAGACGTAGCCGACGGGTTTGCCGGATTCCCAGACGGCGATGACGCTCTGGCGGACCGGGAGCCAGCCGTCAACGTTGAGTTGAAGGTATTTGCGATGGCCCAGACGATCGATGAGGCCCAGGACGGCGGGCCAGTGAGTATCGACGGCGTCAATGAGGCGAACCTGGGGTTTGTCGGAAGGTTTGGAGGTTGTTTTAGTCATTGGGAACTCCTGTCTTACACGGATTGATTCGTAAGTAGTTTAGCGTAGAGCCACCTGGGAATTCATTTCCATTTGGGTTTTATGGAGTTTGGCATAGACGCCGTTTTCTTTGTTGACCAGGTCATTGTGTTTTCCTTGCTCGACAATCTTGCCGGATTCGAGGACAACGAGGCGGTCGGCGGCGGTCAGGGTGCTGAGGCGGTGCGCGATGGCGAAAGTCGTGCGGCCGGCGACGAGGCGGTCGAGGGCCTGCTGGATCTGGCGCTCGGTTTCCGTGTCGACGGAACTGGTGGCTTCATCGAGGATGAGAATTCTGGGGTTATGCAAAATCGCACGGGCGATGGAGACGCGCTGGCGTTCGCCACCGGAGAGGCTCTGGCCGCGTTCGCCGACCATGGTGTCATAGCCGTCAGGGAAGCCGACGATGAAATCATGGGCGTTGGCGGCGCGGGCGGCGGCGATGACCTGCGCCTCGGTGGCATCCGGGTTTCCGTAGCGGATGTTGTCGGCGACGGTGCCGTGAAAGAGGTAGGGCTCCTGGAGGACC
>CAZCKE010000095.1:0-11031 GCA_964499005.1 uncultured Tepidisphaeraceae bacterium | reverse complement strand
TTGCGGTCGTCGCCGTGGCGTCGGGCGTCATGGTCGTCTCGGCCAAAAACCCGGATCAGCTTGCGACCCTGGTCAGCCTTATCAAGGATGACCAGATCGGCCAATCCATCGCCCGGGCATTGGCCCAAATCTCCTGGCCCCGTCAGGAGTTTATCGACCCTTTATACGTTCTCTTGAATAGCCATGACCCTTCCCGGGTTGAGGCCGCTGCCCAAGCCCTGGCCCAATACCCCGCCGACGGCAACGTCCTGGGCCGCCTCCTCGCCGTCGCTTCTCTCAAATCCAGCGAGGAAATCCGCCTCCCCATCATCCGCGCCTTAAGCTCCTTCAGCCAGAAACGCGCCGCCGCCCAACTCATCGAGTGGCTCAGTGACGATGACAGCGCCAAAATTCAGGCCGCCTCCGCTGACGTCCTTATGGACATGACTGGCAACTACGACTTCAAGCACGATTCCCAACTCTGGCAGAATTGGTGGGCACAAAATTCCGCCAAATCCGATGCAGATTTTGCCGCCGCGCTGCGCGACTCGCGCGGCCGCGGCTATGCCATCGAGATCGCACGCCGCAAAAAACTCGAGGCCGCAACCCTCAAACTTCTCAGCGGCCAATACGAACAAGCTCCCCCCGACCAGAAATCGGACATCCTGCTCCACTACCTGCGTTCCACCGCCCCTGAGATTCAAATTCTGGGAATCAATCTCGTCTATGAACGGCGCGGCGCCGACGACCGCTCCCTGCCCAACCTGCTGAACGAGGTACGCACCCTCCTGCCCAACGATTCCCCCGATGTCCGCGCCGCCGCCGCCGCCGCCCTTCGGGGCGAAGTCAATTCCGCCCAGGCTCTCATCGATCAACTCACCCGCGAGACCGACGACTCCGTGCGCGCTGAATTACTGCACTCTCTCGCTCCCCTCGATGACGTTCATGCCATTAACCTCATGCTCACCATCGTTTCCTCCAATAGCTCCCTCCCCGTACGAACCGCTGCCGCCGAAGGCATCCATCACGCCAAAGATGTCATCTCCAAAGATGTCGATCTCAAAACGCGCACCATCAAAGTCCTCAAGGACGCTCTCCTAGCCACCCAAGCCAAACCCGGCACACAGCATTTTCGCGGCGCTCTGGTTGCCGCACTGGCTGATATGGCCGATCCATCGCTCCAATTCCTCTTCTCCAGCCTGATCGCCGACCAAAATGAGCCTCTGGGTGTCCGCCAAAATGCCCTGCGAGGGCTGGGCAATCTTCCCGATCCCGCCCCCTTCACCGACCAGATCGCCAACTACCTCGATAACGATGCCCCCGAGCTTCGCCGCGCGGCCGTCACCGCTTTGGGAAATGTCCACGATCCCAAATTCATGGGAATCTTTAAAAATAAGCTCGAGGTCAGCCTCAAAGACCAGGACGACTCTGTCCGCGCCGAGGCTTGGCGAGTCCTGCAGGAATGGATGCCCCTGGTCGACGAAACCGACCTCCAGGCCATGGCCGACGATCTCAAGACCATCGATCCTTCTAAACAGTTTGAAGCTCTCAAGGCCCTTCGCAAACGCTTGGCTGCCGACGCGCAAGCCGCTCCCGACGACTCCAGCCGCGCCAAAGCCTCCAGCCAATTGGCAATCACTGACCAGAACATCGGCGACCTTTTGTTGGTCCAACTCGGCCGCCCCTCCGAAGCCGCCAATAGCTACCAATCTTCCCTCGACTATTGGAAAAAGAACAATGGCCAGTTCCAGACTCTCGACCGCCTCACCGGCGACGCCATCGAAGCGCTTCTGGGCGCCAAACGATGGTCCGATGCCACCGCCTTTGCTTCACAAGCCATTAAGGACTACGACCCTAAACCCGATCTCAAGCCCATCGAGGAAACCATCGGCCAGCAATTTGTCGCCGCTGCCGAAAACCTCCTCAAACGCGATGACCCCGACGCGTACTCCGACGCCGGCGCGTTCTTCGCCGCCATTAAAGCGATGAATCCCGCATTAACTGGATCATATCCCGAGCAGTTGGATGGAATTCAGCAGGAAATCGAAAAGAAGCACCGCAGTTGATTGTCCACTGAAGGTTCACATCCGATTCCACTGCCGCTCAAGATCTACAATTTCACATCCCCGGCAAATGTTCCGCTGAAGTTTGTAATACCCCAAGACCATGTTCTTGGCGATTGGATCATTGACCACCTGATCGATGCTCAGCCCCGTGAACGCGAAAATCCGGCTCAGCGGCCGCTGCACGACCACCGATTCCATCATCGGCCCGACCACCGGCCGATTCGGGTTCACGAATCCCAATCCGCCAAAACCTCGCATAGACTCTTAATTATATCCGCCGGTGACGTTTTATGATTCCGGCTGCTCCACCGGCATTGGAGCCGCTGGCGGCGCGGACCCTGTCAATGCCGCCACAATCCGTTCCACATGCACGTGACAATTTTCAATGAACAATCGATATCTCTCCTGCGTCCCCCCCACCGCCGTCCCCGCCACATAAACCCCTGCCACATTCGTCTCCATCGTCGCCGCGTCAAACTTCGGCATTTGTCCCGCCCCTTCCAATTCCACTCCAGCCATCCGGCACAAATTCATGTCTGCTTCATACCCAATCAGCAGTAGCACAAAATCCGCCGCCACATCGACCTCCTCTCCATTATTTATCGTCAATCTCGCCCGATCCCTCAGAATCTCGCTCACTGTCGAATTGAAATACCCCCGGATTTTGCCCGCCCCGATCAATCCATTGATCTCCGGCAATAGCCAATACTTGATGCTCCCCGCGTCAAATCCTCCTCCACGATAGCTGATCGCGACGTGGGCCCCCGCATGGTAGGACCGTAGCGCCGCCTCCACCGCCGAATTGGCTCCCCCGACAATCAATAGGTTCTTCCGAAAATACCGATGCGGATCATTAAAATAATGGCTCACATGCCCCAATTCCTCCCCCGGCACTCCCAATCGCCGCGGGCGCTCCGTTCCTCCCGTCGCCAGCACCAACTTCCGCGCTCGATACTGCGTCTCCTTCTCCCAGCGTTTTGTCTTTAACACAAACCCCTCTCCATCCTTCTGAATCCCCACCACCGGCTCGTAAGTCCTGATCTGCAAATCAAATTGCTCAACCACCATCCTCAAATACGCCAGATATTCCTCCCGCGTCGCCTTGCTCTGATCCGCCGTCACCAGCGGCACTCCCGCGATCGCGATCCGCTCGTTGGAGCTGAAAAACCGCGTCTGCGGCGCAAACCATGAAATCGTGTGCCCAAGCTGCCGCGCATCAAAATGCAAATACTCGATCCCCGCCCTCTTCAGCCCCACAGCCAACTCAATCCCAATTGGCCCTGCCCCAATAATTGCGATTTCTGCCTTCGAACCGTCCATTCCCTCAATCTTACCAATTCGACGCAAATTATTATGACGGCCATTCAATCGAAGCGCAATCTTCAATCTTCCATGCGAGATAATTGCCCTTCCATCTGTTTGGCGCGGTTCGGGCGATGATGCCCACGTGTCCAAGGAATTAATCGTGATCGATTAGCCCCCCCTTCATCCCAAGGCAATCTCCCTACCCCCGGAGATCGCCCAGCGAAAGGAGTCCGCCCATGCGTCGCCTAAGAAGTTCCGCCTTCACCCTTGTCGAATTACTGGTTGTAATCGGTATCATTGCTCTATTAATTAGCATTTTGCTCCCCACCCTGAATCGCGCTCGTGTTCAGGCTGACACGATCAAATGCGCCAGCAATCTGCGTCAAATTGGCCAGGCCATCGCCATTTACGTCTCTGCTAACCAGCAAACTTTCCCCTGCTCCTACATGTATTGTCAAAATCCCGTCGCCGATGGTAACCCTAAGCAGGGTCCCGCCGGCCCCGACAGCCTTAATATCCCCACCTGGGAGGACCCTCAAAATGGCTGGTTTGGCTCCATCCATTGGGACGCCATGATTGATAAGGTCTCCAACACCCCGATCGCCGCGATCGATGCTCCATCCATGCCCGTGGGAGCTACCGTCCGCGGCTATGCCGCCGGCGTCGGCGTCGCCGCCGCCGTTTATCAATGCCCTTCAATCGAAAACGGCGGCTTGCCCCCCACCAATCCCTCAAGCCTCGCCGGCTTTGATGTTGGGCAAAAGCAAGACTCCGGTTACCAAGGCGGATATTGCGATCAGCAGGCCCCACGCATGGCGTACACCCTCAACGAAGCCATCTGCCCTCGCAACAAAATGGTCCTCCATTTCCAGGCCCTTGTTGGCTCCGATACCGTGCGCCCCTATCATTGGACCCGCGCCGGTGAAATCAGACACGCTCAAAGCGTCATCCTCGGAACCGAATTCATTCCCAGTTTCCAAATCGTCTCCGAAGCCACCGCTTACAATGCTCCCTCGGTCTGCAAAAGCCACCGCCCCGTTCATGGCTTCGTGAGCACTGCGGATCCCCTTCCGGCACAAGGCGCTCCTTGGACTCCTGGCAGCGGCGGCGCGGCGAGTGGTTCCGGTGCCCTTGATGTTGGCATCTTCACCACCACTCTCCGCCCCTGTGTCGCCTCGGACATTAACCCAGCGCCTGCAGACCCCCGTTCCGGTTGGAGCTATATTAATACCACCAGCCGCCTCGACTGGGTCGGCCGAAATCACGGACTTGGCAGCTACAGCCGGAAAACCACGAATTTCCTTTACGTCGACGGCCATGTCGAAACCAAGCGCATCGAGGACACTCTCTCCCCATTCCAATGGGGTGAGTATTTCTACTCGCTCGGTCCCACTGCCGGCGGTGTTATTCCTAATCCTTATTGAATATTAGACAAACGACAAATGTCGCGCGAACACTCCACGGGATCTCTCGTGGAGTGTTCGCCTTTTTTACTTCGAATCGAAGATTTAGGTTAGCGACCGTCCCCCGTCGAGCCGAATCACCTGCCCCGTCACGTACGATCCCGCCCCGCACAAAAAATTCACCGCCTCCGCCACATCCTGCGGCGTCCCCGCCCTCCCCAGCGGTACTCGTTTCAAATATTTCTCCCGCTCGTTCTCGGGCATATCCTTCGCCCACTCCACCACCCCCGGCGCGATCCCATTCACCGTCACCTCCGGCGCCAGTTCCCGCGCCAAACCCAGCGTCAAATTCCAAAGCCCCGCCTTGCTCGTGCAATAGCTCAAATACTCCGGCCAAGGCCGCTCCGCCAGCAGATCAAGCATGTTCACCACATGCCCTCGCGCAGCCCTCAACTGCAATGCAAACGCCTTGCACAACAACATCGGCGTCTCCACGTGAATCGCCCAGAACCGCCTCATGTGCCCCACATCCGTCTGATTCAGCGCACTAGGCTCATACACCGACGCATTATTCACCAGCACATCCAGCCGCGATGAAAATCCCTTCAGTTGAGTCCGCACCATTTCGACCCCAAGCGCCGGATCCATCAGATCCGCTTGAATCGCCAAACATTTACGCCCGCGCTTTTGAACCTCATCAACCAGGCTCATCGCTTCGCCAGAACTCTTCAAAAATGTAAACGCGACATCAAACCCCTCTTCGGCCAATCGCAGCGCGATCGCCCTCCCCACTCTCTTCGCGGCCCCCGTGATTAGCGCAACTCGAATGTTTAAATCTGCCGGCATATGTTCATTTATCTCCCATGCGATGCGGATTCACAAGCATTTCATCTTCGCGCATGAATTCGTTAGGAGAACTCCCTACTAGAACCCGAAATATAAAATAAACGCTTGCATATTTTCTAACCTCAAACGCAGAATGCCTGCTGCAATGTCGTGCCCCTCCATCTCCATCGTCGTACCCAATCTGAATTCCGGTTCCACGCTCGAAGCAACGCTCCAATCCCTCTTTAATCAGGATTATCCCAACCTCGAAATTCTCGTCGTTGATGGCGGTTCCACCGACAACAGCCTGGAGATCATTCACCGCTACCGCGATCGCCTCGCATGGTGGATCAGCGAAAAAGACACCGGACAAAGCAATGCCATCAACAAAGGTTTCGCCCGTAGCCGCGGCGAGATCATCAATTGGCTCTGCAGTGACGACCTGCTCACGTCCGGCGCTCTTCGCCTGGTCGGCTCCCACTTCGCCGAAAATCCAGGCGCCGACATCTTATTCGGCTCCTGCAAAGTCGTCTCTCTCGTGAACGGCCAGGAGGAATTATGGATGCCAAAGCTCGCGGCCGTGCGATTAATGCCCTGTTTCAATCCGATCCCCCAACCCAGTTGCTTCTACCGGCGCAAACTCATCCGCCGCTGGCCCGCCGTTGATGAAACCTGCCACTGGTCCATGGATTTTGAACTCTGGTGCTATTTTAAAAGCCGCGGCGCCAAATTCGACTTCACCCCCCAAACCCTCAGCATTTTCCAAACCAGCAGCACCAACAAAACAACCGTGGGCGGCGAAAAACGCATCTCCGAACTCGAACGAATCTATCGCACCTACACCCACGAAAAAATCCCCCTTATCTTCTGGCACCGGCGCCTGCGTTTCCCCATCGAGAAAATCCGCCAACTCCACCGCGACAACAAGGCGATTTTCTATCTAACCCGTTTCTACACCGGCATGTTCAGTCGAATCTTCGGCCTGTTTTACGGCACGGAACGCGTCAAATCGCTCAATTGGGAATGGATGCTGCGCCCGCCGGCGTGATTCCCCCATTCGCCTTCAGCGCGCGCTTCGGCTGCTCCTTCAAAAACCCCACTCGCCGCAATGTTTCACCCACGATCGATCGAAATCGCTCCACGCTGTAATGCTCGTCCACCAGCCGTCGCCCATTCTCCGCCATTCGATTTCGTTCTTCAGGATGCCCCAGCAGATAAATGCACCCTTCCACGAACGCATCGTCATCTTCCGCCCTCCAGAGACTTTCGCGATCTTTCAAAACATCGCGAATGCCCCGGTGCCCATGCTTCGTTACAACGCATGTCCGATTAAACGCGAAGCATTCCACCGCTTTAATTTTTGTCCCCCCTCCCCGCAACACCGGCACGATGCAAAACGCCGACCGCCCATACTCCGGCGCAATCTGCTTCACAAATCCCACGGCCTCGACTCCCGCGACGCTTCCCCATCGTTTTCTTTCATCCTCGCGCATCCCCTCTCCCACGATTCTCAGCCTCGCATCGGGGCATGCCGAATGAATCCTCGGCCACGTATGCCGAATAAAGCGCTCCGCGCTCTCCCGATTGGGCCCATACCCGATCGTCGCGACCAGGAGAATATCCCGGCTCTGCGCGCTCGACGGCGTCCGCTCCACCGAACCACCCTCTTCGATGTAAGGAATGTTCGGCAGCACCGATGCCCGCCCCGCGCCTAGCGACTTCGCATCTTCACCTGCTGTCACCCATAAGTGCGCCGCCTTGTCCAGTAGCGGGTTCACCGCCGCGCTGATTTGCCGCCGCTGATACTTCAAAGCGGCACGCTTCCAGAACGGCATCGAAGGGTCGGGCTTTTCGTTGGCCATCAGATGATCCACATCATCCAGATCGAGAATAATCGGCATCCGATCCGCATAATCCAAAACCCCCGTCATCGCCGTGGGCACCAGATACCGCCCCACGACCAGATCGTATTCGTTCTCTTCAATCAATCGATCCACTATAGCCCGCACGCCCGCATCAGGCCGGTAATACACCCCCTTGCCTCCAAACGCCGTCGCGAAACGATCCACGCTCTTCGCCACCGCCGGTCGGATCAGCCTCCATGGAAAATACGCCCCTCGCGGTCGCGGCTCGACCGACGCAACCATCCCGTAGCGTTCTCGGCAATCCTCCGCCAGCGCGGGAAATACGGTGCCATCCCGAGCCACATGAACGAAATCCGTCCGCCCATAGCTCTGCAAGGCGCGCAAAAGCACGTTGGTTCGCTGACGGCCGCCGGAGGTCGGCGGATGAGGCAGGCAATCACAAACGTAGAGTATTCTTAGCATGAACGACGGCGATGAACAGCAAACAACGGACCGCACCAGCGCCGGTATGATTCTTGAAAAGTGAAAAGGACCCGCGACGGAAAAAGAAAACCTCAAAAAGAAACTGTCGCAGCCCGCCCTTTTCCAACCTCCCAGCAAGCACCCGACAACGTTCCCATAATACTCTAGCGCTTGATGATGAATTATGGATGAATGATCTGATGAATAATAAAAATAAATATCACGGAACCCTTGGGATATTCTTGCGCCTCACAAGAAAATTTCCTATAGTGTTCGACAATTGTTCACATCGCCGTGTCGCCCCAATCACGCGGGCCGCGGCTTTTATTTCCGCCTGAGTTGCATCAATCGTTGGGGTTCTTTCGGTGCTGTAAACCCCAGTTTCTCGTACACTCCATGCGCATCCAGCGTCCCTAGAAGCCAATTTTCCACATCCCCTAAATCCGGATGCTCCAGCGCGAATTTCACGATCGCCCGACCCAATCCGCGCCCGCGATGAGCCGAATCCACGAACACATCCGCCAGCCATGCAAACCGCGTCCGATCCGACACCACCCGGCAATACCCCACCTGCTTGCCCTTCAGATATGCCCCCACCACCAGCGCCGAATACTTCGCCGCCTGCTCCACTTTCGCCCGTGAAATCCCCGGACTCCAATAACTCCCAGCCAACCACGACTGAACGACGGCAAAATCCACCGAGCTCTGATCGTCGGTAATTTCAAAATCTTGGTATATGTGCTGCATTCTTTCAGAATGTATCATGCCTCCTGCATTGCTCGAATCTCCCAAACGATTCAAAATTCCGGACTTATCTCCCGTCTGCCTCGGCAAAAGCATTGGAAATTACATTTAAAATCCCGCCCCAGTCTCAACAAAATTAAACAAACCAGCGGTCCCAGGAATTATTTTTCCCCCCTCTCAGTTGACATTACACCGTCGGCGAGGCAAGCTGGTCGCGTAATAATCAGAAGTCGTAGGAGATATTTCGAGTTCTTCATGAACACCAAACTTTACAAATTCACCCCCCTCTTTGACCGTCGCATCATGTTCGGCGACGTCGTTTTGACGGGGTCGCCGTGTGGGCCGGAGGCGCATCGAAGCTGAATTTACGTTTTCCATGCAGCATTCGACGCCACGCGGCCCCAAACGGACCGCGTGGTTTTTTTTCGGGAAGAGAATGCCCTGCAACCGGCACGAATGAACTTAAGGGAAACGAGAATGTCTCAAACACAAACCAACCAGGCATCGCAGGAACCCGAGCCGACCGGCCTGCCCCATGCCCTTATCGCCCGCGTCGATGGCGAACTCTCCGGACAAACTGTACTCGGCTGGTCCGAGTACGATCTCGATTTGGCCAATCAATACGTCCGCCAATTCGCCGTCCTCACCGATCAGCGCTTCATCGAGATCACCGATGCCGGCCGCAAAACCATTCCACTGGCCGATATCGAAGACGCTCGCATTGCCGAAGGCCTCGGCGCCGACCGCCTATTGGTCATCGTCGCCGGCAAGCTCGTCTCCGAGATGCACTACACCCGCCGCCATCGCACCACGATGACGCGCTTCCATCGCCGACTCCAGCGGCATCTCACGCGCAAAGACACCGCCAAGCCCGATGACCGCCCCCAATGGCTCGAAGCTGTCGAACGTGAAGCCGAAAAACGCGAGCATTGCCCCAAGTGCGGCGAGATGATCCCCTCTTATGCCGATGGCGTCTGCCCCAACTGCGCCGCCCAGCGCAAAATCCTCTGGCGGCTGCTCGATGCCGCCAAGCCCTACAAAGCGCGAATACGCCTCGCTCTCTTTCTCACCATCGTTGTCTCCGCGATGGCTGTTCTCCCTTCCACGATCAACCGTTACCTGATCGACAACGCCATCGATCCCAAAACCTTTGATGCGATCCTGCACAAGACCAAGTCGCTCGATATCCCCTTCTCACAGCGCATCGGCTCGCTTCTCTACTGGTCCATCGCCCTGTTTGTAACCGTCATCCTCAGCGAATGGCTCAATGGCTGGCGGCTGCGCACGCTCGCATTGCTCGGAACACGGGTGATCGCCGACCTCCGTCATGAAGTTTACGCCCACATGCACGAGCTCAGCCTCCGCTATTTCGCCAAGCGCCGAATCGGCTCCCTCATCACGCGCGTCACCAACGACACCGACCGCCTCTGGGACTTCATCGTCTTTGGCTCCATCGATCTCATCCGCGACGTCGTGATGATCGCCGCCATTTCCATCGCCATGTTTTTGATGAATTGGCGACTCACGCTGATCGCTTTGCTCCCTCTCCCCTTTCTCGCCGTCCTCACCTACAAGCGCGGCATGAAAATGCAGGCCATGTGGGGCCGACTCTGGACCTACTGGTCCCGCCTCAGCGCCGTCGTCGGCGACGCCCTGCCCGGCGTCCGCGTCGTCAAAGCCTTCGCCAACGAAAATCGCGAAATCGCCCGCTTCGACCGACGATCCGACGAATACACCGTCAAGGAGCAAGAAATCCACATCGTCTGGACTACACTCCAGCCGATCGTCTCCGGCCTCATGCGCTTCGGCGCTCTGCTTATCTGGATCATCGGCGGCTACATGGTCATCAGCCATCCTGGCGATCCCCATTACACGGTGGGCGTCCTCGTCGCCTTTACCTCGTTCGTCTGGCAGTTCTATCAACCCATCATGGAACTGGCCAACAGCAACCGCATGGTCACCCGCGCCGCCACCAGCGCCCAGCGTGTCTTTGAAGTCCTCGACACGCCCCCGGACATTTATTCCAAGCCCGATGCGATCAAGAAAGACCGCCTCGAGGGCCGCGTCGAGTTTCGCTCCGTCTCCTTCAGCTATGAAGGCGCTCAGCCCGCCCTGCGCGAAATCTCCATGCTCGCCGAGCCCGGCGAGATGATCGGCCTCTGCGGCCCCAGCGGCGCGGGCAAATCCACCTTCGTCAACCTGATCTGTCGCTTCTACGATACTACCGAAGGCCAGATCCTCATCGACGGCATCGACGTCCGTGACTACGACGTCAAATTCCTCCGCCGGCAGGTCGGCATGGTCCTCCAGGAGCCCTACCTCTTTCCCGGCCCCGTCCCCGACCCAGACGAAATACTTGTGTGCCCGCGTCGTGGGCACAAG
>CAZCKE010000094.1:0-11055 GCA_964499005.1 uncultured Tepidisphaeraceae bacterium | reverse complement strand
TGATCGGCGATGATCTGCACTTCGACGTGGCGGCCGAATTCGATGTATTTTTCGATATAAACGGTCGAATCCTTGAACGCGTTTTCGGCCTCGGCCTGGGCCTGCTTGAGACCGGCCCGAAGCGACACGTCGTTGTGAGCGATGCGCATCCCGCGCCCACCGCCGCCGGCCGCCGCTTTGATGATGATGGGGTAGCCGATTTGCCGGGCAAGCTTCAGGGCGGTCTTCTCGTCATCCACGGCGCCGTCGCTGCCAGGCACGGTGGGGACTTTGGCTTTCTTGGCGAGCTTTTTGCAGGCGACTTTGTCGCCGACCGCGGCCATCGCGGATACCGGCGGGCCGATGAATTCGATCTGGCAGCTTCGGCAGACTTCCGCGAAGTGATCGTTCTCGGCCAGGAACCCATAGCCCGGATGAATGGCCTGGACGTCCGCGATTTCCGCCGCTGAAATGATGCGCGGAATGTTGAGATAACTTTCGGCGGGGGAAGCGTCGCCAATACAGATCGCTTGGTCTGCCAACTTCAGATACGCCGCGTCCTTGTCCGCGGTGGAATAAACGACAACCGTCTGAACGCCCATCTCGCGACAGGCGCGGATGATTCTCAGGGCGATCTCACCGCGATTGGCAATCAGGATCTTTGAAAACATGACAGGGCGCTCGTATCAGCCGGCGTTGGGAACCAAATGGCCCAGGTGATGTGCACAATGGATCAAATGCAGCTTGATCCAATCGGAATCCGTGATTGAGCCGAACAATCGATGTGGCGCAAACGGGCCCGAAAAAGTTTTGAATTTCCCCAGCGTGCCGATGAATTCGTCGATCGAGGCGTCAGGCGCGTTGGCTGGAGGAACCGCGCGCTCGGGCGCCTGGATTCCCTGGGGGATATGGCCTCCGGTCAAAATCCTGGCGAACATCGCTTTGCGCTGCTCGTCCACCGCGATGGGCTCGTGGGGGCCGGGCCTCATTGAAGTCTGCATCGCCATATTCAAATGCCAGCAAATCTGCGGCAAATTCCAGTTCGCGGTCTGCCGGTAACCACGGCGAAGCTGATGGATATCCGCGACGACCGCATCCGCATTTTCAAACTTGAGATCCATGCGCCGCTGGCTCATGGCTTCACCAGAAACAGGACCTGATTGAATTCCACGGCCTGACCGTTATTCACCAGGATTTTGCTGATGGTGCCATGACATTCGGCTTTGACGTTGTTGAAGACCTTCATCGCTTCAATGACGCACACATCGGTGTCTTCGGAAACAGGGGAGCCGACGGATACGAACGGCTTGGCGTCGGGGCTCGGCGCGGAATAGTAGGTCCCCACCATCGGGCTCTTGATGGCGATCAAGCCGGCGTTTTCGTCGGCAGGCGCCGCAACTTCAGCGGGAGCTTTGCCCGGTGTCATTGGCGCGGCAGGCGCGGCGATTTGAATCGGCACGTTGGCCGGGCCGCGCTTCAGAACCACCCGCTTGTCGCCATCGCGAAGTTCCAGGGCGTTCAGATCGTTCGCTTGCATCAATTTGACCAGGCGTTCCAACAGTGCGGCGTCCATCGGATCGGAGATGGATTGCGGGCTGTTGCTTTTGCGGGATGCTTTTTTTTCACTCAATGTGACAGCCCTCAAAGGTCTTATCCAGGGTGGAGAGCACCTCACATCCGCTGTGGGTGATCAGGACATCGTCCTCAATGCGAACGCCACCTTGTCTGGGAAGATAAATGCCAGGCTCGACCGTGACAATCATGCCGGGGCGAAGCTCCTCTTCAGCGCCGGTTTTTCGCATGGCTGGGAGTTCATGGATCTCCAAGCCAATACCGTGCCCCAAGCCATGGCCAAATTGATCTTTATAGCCGGCCTTGTCAATTACATCTCGGGCAACTCGATCCGCTTGTTGAGTGGTCACGCCGGGCCGAAGGAACTGGATCGCCGCGAGCTGGGCTTCCAAGGTTATTTTGTAAATCTCTTTGAGAGCTTGACTTACGTTGCCAATCAGCAAGGTTCGGGTCAAATCGCTGCAATATCCTCGGTATTTGGCGCCCCAGTCAATCAGTAGCGGCTGCCCGGCTTGCACCAAGGTTTCGGCGGGGCGGTAGTGGGGGAGGCTGCTATTGGGGCCGGCGGCCACGATTGACGGAAAGCTGCTATCGCTCGCTCCCCGGCTACGGAGCTCGAAGATCAACAAGCCGGCCAGATAGTTCTCAGTTTGCCCGATCTCAATCTGCTCTCGGATGGCAGTGTACGCCTCCTCGGCAATCTCCAGGGACTTACGGACCAAAGCGACTTCATGGTCGTCTTTGACTTTGCGAATGTT
Organism: uncultured Tepidisphaeraceae bacterium; assembly: GCA_964499005.1. Taxonomy (GTDB): domain Bacteria; phylum Planctomycetota; class Phycisphaerae; order Tepidisphaerales; family Tepidisphaeraceae; genus CAZCKE01. The sequence continues at coordinate 8,746 of CAZCKE010000094.1, read as the reverse complement.
GAGCAGAATGTCTTCCAACGGTACCAAGCTGACCGTTTTGTCTATCCCCTTTTCTTTAAGCGATTTCTCAACCGCGTGGACTTGGCCGAAAGTTGTCGAATTGACCTGGAAACCGACTTTCTTGGCCTTCAGGCTGGTCAGCGATTCGGCAATCGAATCAGGCATCTTGCCTTCACGGAGCACCACCGAAAGCCAGCCCGCCTCGATCTGGGCCTGCTCCTTGTAGCGGAAGTCAGTCACCAGCACGAAGTCCTTCGCGGTGATGATTCCTATCGAATCGTCACCCGTAAAGTCTGTCATGTACGTAAGATCAGGTGCCGCCGTCAACAGTAGAGCATCGATCTCCAGCGATTTCATGGCATCGCGGACGGCTTTATGGCGGACCTTCAGATAGGCTTTGGCTCGACTGACGGTGGTGCTCATATCAGTGTTTTCAGCTATTAAAAGTCGGGGAACGGTACTGGACGGCAGGCGGGGTTGTCAACGCAACGAATCACCGCCGTTATCGGCCCACGCTCAACGCGGCAATGCAGGCTGAAGCTCCTCCAATTACAACCCACACGCCGATTCCTTTGGGCAATCCCTGGCGGATAATCCAAAACAAGGCTGGCAAGGCGGGAACCGTAAATCGGTGAAAGCATTCAAATCCCCAGACATTGCCCAGGCATAAAACGAAGGCGGTGTTGGCAAGCAGCCAGACAGCAGCTAGCCGATCCAAAGGGGTAGAATCTCCTAATAAGAGTGGAAGCCCAAGAATGCATCCCGCCAGGGTCAAGATGACGTGCAGCCAGATATAGACAATACGAGGCCATGGTACCGCGTGCTCAAATGGCGTGACGATGAGGGAGTGAAACGGCCAGGTAAAGAGTTGGCCGTTGTACGCCCCGGGTGATTCGATCTGCGTTCGCACATTGGCCAATGGGTCGCCGCGCCAGGTGTGGATGCCGATCAAAGCAAGTATCACCACGATGCCCGCCGCCGCCGGCAGGACCGCGATTTTCCATTTTGGAGTCTTCTCCCGGCTGGCCGCATATCCGAGGACCGCGAAGCAGGCGACCGGCCGGACCAGGCCCGCGAGTCCAAGCAGCACCCCTCCCGCCAGATCGCCGGCCATTTTCTCGTCCGATGCGCACTTCGACTTCGCGGCCAGCAAGCCTCCCACCGTCAGGGCCAGCATAGGGGCTTCACTGGCCGCCAGCGTGGAATTCATCAGGTAGTGGGGAATCAGCGTCGCCATGGCCAGGCCGATGCGTCTGTCGCCAAACAGCATCGCGCTCATCGCCGCGGCCGCGATCGCGGCAATCCAATCCAAACCCAACGCCGCGATATGCCAGGGAATCCTCACCAGGTGCAACACCGCGATCATGGCAGGATACCCCGGGAAGACGCGGCCCTGATAGTCGTCAAAGTTGCGCCGATCGTCCGCAATGGCGCGGGCGGTGATCAGGTAGCTGCGTCCATCGTAAAGGTTGGCATACCCTTCTGTGGAGAGACCCAATCGCCACGACGCGGCGGCAAAAACGCAAACGCGCAGCGCCAGCGCCAGCAGCGCAATCCACATCAAGTCGCGTCGAGCCAACGGCGATATGGGCCTGACGCCGATGCTCAAATGCCCTGGCTCTTAGTCGGCGGATCGTTACGCTGAAGCAGTTGGGTCTGGGCGTGACGGTGCTTCTTGACGGCCAGATCAATCGCCAACTCAATGGCGGCTCGCATGGAGCCGGGATTGGCGCGGTTGCGGCCGACGATATCAAACGCAGTCCCATGATCCGGGCTGGTGCGAATGATCGGCAGGCCCAGCGTCACGTTCACCGCTTGATCAAACGCCAATAGTTTGATGGGGATCAAACCTTGATCGTGGTACATCGCCACAACGCCATCGAAATGGCCGTCCCGCGCTTTGAGGAAAATCGTGTCCGGCGGATAAGGCCCCGATACGTCGATCCCCTGATCGCGCGCCATCAGGATCGCCGGGGAAATGATTCGCTCTTCCTCGTCCCCGAATTGCCCATTCTCGCTGGCGTGCGGGTTGACCCCACAGACCGCGATCCGCGGCTTGGGAACATTAAACCATTCAACAAACGCCTGGTGAAGCAATTCAATCGGTTGAAACACCGCGCCGATGTTGAGTTTGCCCCAAAGACCCATGAGCGGAATATGAACCGTGGCCAGCACGACCTTCAGCGGTCCGCCGGTAAACATCATCGCATAACGTCGGGCGCCGGTGCGCTGGGCAAAAAGCTCCGTATGCCCCGGGAAATGAAACCCCGCGAGCTTCCAACTCTCCTTGGCAATCGGCGCCGTCACAACGGCATCGACAAGCCGGGTCCGCGCCGCGTCGATCGCATCCAGGCAAAATCGCATCGACGCTTCGCCCCCCATTTTGCTCGCCGCGCGGATCGCCGTCCCCAGCATTGAATACTGGTCGTAATCCACCACGACCACATCATGTGGATAATTCCGCAATCGGCCGTTAAATTGATCGCGCCACCAAAACACTTCAAACTCGGCAATGTCCGCCGCGTAGTGCAGCAGCTCGTTCATGCCGTAGACGATAAAGTGCGCTTTGCGCCGCAGAACCGGATCCGCCAGCGCCTTGACGATCACCTCCGGCCCGATGCCTGCGGGATCGCCCATGGTGATCGCGATGTTGGGACGAAAATCGCTCATCTCGTTTGCCACAGCCTCTTTATCATCCTATCGGCAAGCACGCGGTTCAAGCGGCAAAATCGGCAGGATTGGACGGGCGGGCCGCCGGGCGAATAAATTGATCCAATGCCGCGTTGGGTTCAGGGTCAGCCGCTGGTTTGCCGAACATCCCGGCTCGGGACGTCCAAATCCATTCTTATGGGGATGGTCCTTTTGGCAATAGCGGCTTATTGCACGTCATTATCGAGTCTCAAGGCCCGAATTAGCGCATGGCTGGCCATAGTGTTCCTTGCCTATTTTCTCTATCGGGCCTGCCGGTTGGTCGTGGTCGGCGATACCGCCATGATCATCGACAAACGCGGCATCGAAGATCGCCGCTTTCACGTCGGGATATTCACATGGGATCAGATCAGCCGGCTGGAAATCAGGCAAGTCGAATCGGTCAAAATCCTTTGTATTCATTTGGTCGATGAGACGCGTTTTGTTTCAAGCCGGATCGGCGTTTCAAATGCGCTTCAGATGATTAACCACGCGTTGGGGTTGCCGACCTTCTCGATCATGTTCAAGGGACTGGATTGCGACATCGAGGATGCGATCGATGCAATTTCATATTTCGCGCCACGGCTCGCCCCTCCAAATCCGACGAAATAGTTGCTTGGTCATCCGCCACGCTCTGATTGCTGTCAGGTTTCCCGGTGTGAAATGTTCCTGCCGGACAAACGATGCGAGATATTATACAACGGCATAATCGCCTCAATGGTCTCGCCTTCAGCGTCATCGAATTTGGGCTGATCGCACTGCTGGTCGGCACATTTGCCACTTACTACGTTTTCCATCACCGAGTTATACTGGCGGTGATCTCCTGGGGAATATCCGTGAATTGTTTACCCGTGGTCGTTTATGGAATACGCTCATTGCGCGACAACCAAGCAAAGGGCAGACGAATCGGATCATTCTGGAGCAAGCAGACCAGAGAGCAGCGCAAGGCGGAAAATCCGCACATGTTGCGAGATACATTGATTTTGACAGCGGCAACGCTCCTGCCATTTGTAAGTCTTGTCGCAGTGCTTTTTGATGTCTTCGCGTCTTGCAAGAAATGAGTTTGCGAGTCGGATAATTTGTTCGCCGGGTTAATTCACCTTCTGCCGCTCCAGCCAGGAAATGACCGTTTTGTTCAGCATGTCCGCTTCCAGGTTAAATTCCCAGCCTACATCTTTTTTATCCAGCGTCGTGAGGCTCAGGGTCGTCGGAATCATCGCCACTTCAAAAATCTCGTCCCGAACGGCCGCCAGCGTCAGGCTGACGCCATCCAGCGTCACCGATCCCTTGGGGATCAGGTATTTGGATAATTCATGCGGGCATCGAATGCTGAGCCGGGTCTCCTGCGGATTTTTCTGGATTGCCAAAAGGGTTGCCCGTCCGTCGACATGCCCTTGGACGAAATGCCCATCAAGCCGGTCGCCGATTCGGAGCGACCGCTCGACATTCACCAATTCCGATGCCTGGAGCAGGCCCAAATTGGTTTTGTCCAGCGTTTCGCGAATCGCGTCGAACTGAAGCCGGCCCGCTTCCATTCCCGCGACGGTCAGGCAGCACCCGTTGATCGCGATGCTCTGCCCTTGTAGCACGTCGGTCCAGGGGTTTTCCAGCATGATTCGGCGGCCCGAAGTGATGTCGGAAACCGCCAGCACCTTAATCGTACGTTCAACAATCCCGGTAAACATGTCGATCAGTGTAAAATATGGGAAGTGTTCAACAAGTCCGTTGCTCAAAATCGACCAGCCATGCTATCTAAGGGGTAAAGCATGCGACGTGATATACGAAATATGGCCATAGCGATCACCGGAGCCAGCTCGGGGATAGGGCGGGCGCTGGCTCACGAACTGCACCGCCGGGGGGCCCGTCTGATTTTGGCCGCCCGGCGCCTGGATCGGCTCGAGCAACTCAATACGGAATTCGGCGGGGTTCACCATTGTCTCCAATGCGATATCTCCGACGATCGCGATTGCAAAGCGTTGGTGGATTGCGCGGTCCGGCAATTCGGCCGGATTGATACCTTGGTATGCAATGCCGGCTACGCGTTGGCGCGCCCTTTTGATTTGATGACTGCCAATGACATTCAGAGGGTGTTTCAGGTCAACCTGATCGGCACGATGGAATGTTGCCGTCAAGCCACTCGCGCAATGAAAACTCAGGCTCCCCGCGACGGATTCCACGGCCAGATCATGATGGTCTCCAGCGCCTGCGCGCGGCGCGGTTTGCCGTTCATGAGCACCTACGGCGCCTCCAAAGCTGCGCAGCTCAGTATGGCCGAGGGATTGCGGATCGAATTGGCTCCTCTGGGCATCGCGGTCACCAGCGTCCACCCTCAGATTGTCGAAACGGATTTCTTCACGACAATTCAGAAGCAGAGCGGCATGAATCCCGCCGCGCTGATCCGGGGCGGCCGCCAGTCCGCCGCTGCCGTTGCCGCACGCATGGCTCGCGCGATCGAAAAGCCCCGCCGTGAGCTTTGGACCTTGCCCTGGTCGAGGCTGGCATTGACCATCGCCATTGCGTTTCCCAGCCTGGCGGATTTTTTCATGGCACGCATCCGCGATCGAATGCTGACTGACAACGGCAGGAGCCAGCCTCGACCGTCCGCGGCGCCATCCGGCGATCTTGCCCAAACGGACGATCTCGCCACGGATGCAAAATCGGCATTATTCCACCCTTGAGCGCGATGGTTCGCTAAAACCATCAGACTCGCAAATTTATTTCCTCAACACGAGTTTTCTCATTGACGATGTGTTGCATTAATACAAAGATGCAATCGTTGTCGTACCAGTTCTGTTTTGCTCGGGCGTCCCGCCATACGCGCTCAAGCGGGCAGAGGCTTGGACAACCTCGGGTTCGATGTTTGAGCCCGGGAAAATGCAGGGATCACGCCGTCACGGCGCGATCGTGAAACGAGGATTTTGCGGCCGAAATTTGCCGGGCGCGATCGTCCATCGCGCGACGCATAGTCCCCATTTCACGCATGGCCCTGGGTTTGTGCCGTCCACGCGGTCGGGCCCCCCTCACCTTCCGCATTCGATTCCAGCCAGGGACGACACTCGCGGAAAAAAATTAATCGTAGCACCCCGCGTTGACAAACGCCGCCGTTTTCGCGGGAACGCTCTTATTTTGTCCATGGTCGGCGGAGAGAGGATGTCAAAATGATCTCCCGAAAAAGGTCTCATGGTCCGCGCGCTCATCTGGAGTCATGGGCCGCACTGAGTGCCGCCGCAAACTTCGTCGCGATGGAAGTTCTGGAGCCTCGCCAGCTCCTGTCGGCCGACTTCCGATCCATTGACGGAAGCAAAAATAACCTCGTCAATGAAAGCCTTGGCAGCGCGGGCACCGATTTGATTCGTCTTTCCCCGGCCGCTTACGCCGATGGAATCATCGCTCCCTCGCTGGCCAACGATCCCAGCGCCCGCGTCGTCAGCGATATCCTGAACAATCAAGCCGACCCCAGCAACCCCTCGCAGGACATCGCCACGATCGACCAGAACAGCCTCTCCGACTTCGGCTACGTCTGGGGCCAGTTTATCGATCACGATATGGACCTCACCCCAAGCAACTCGGGAGAGCTCTTCAATATCCTGGCCGACCCCAGCGATCCCAGCCAGATGGGCACTCAGACCTTCGAGCGCTCCAGTTTCGACCCAACCACCGGCACCAGCACCAGCAACCCGCGCCAGCAGATTAATGCCGTGACCTCCTTCCTCGATCTCTCCCAGGTCTATGGCTCCAGCGACGCCATCGCCGATGCCCTCCGCACGCATGCCGGCGGTCTGATGAAAACCAGCCCCGGCAATATGCTCCCCTATGACAATTCCACCTATTTTACCCCTGCCCAATTAGCCATCATCAACATGGCCAACGACGCGCAGGCCGTTCCCACGCAGAATCTTTTCGTGACCGGCGACGTCCGCGGCAACGAAAACGTCGAACTCACCGCGCTGCAAACCCTGTTCGTTCGTAATCATAATATGATCGCCAACGAATTGGCCAAGGAGCATCCCGGCTGGACCGATGAGCAGCTTTACCAGGAAGCTCGCAAGATCAACATCGCCCAGGAGCAGATCATTACCTACCAGTACTATTTGCCGGATTTGCTGGGCAAAAATGCCATGCCGGCCTATACCGGCTACGACTCGACCGTCGACCCATCCATCTCGACGGAATTCTCGACCGTGGCTTTCCGGTTCGGACACAGCCTCCTCAGCGGCAACATCGAGCGTCATGGCAACAATGGCACGGATATTCCCGGCGATCCCACCGGCGATGCCAGCATCAGCCTAGCGACCGACTTTTTCGATCCCAACGTTTTGAATCCCAGCGGCGTCATCGACCCGCTCACGGGCCACATTTCCACCGACATCGACGCGATCCTCAAAGGCGATGCCGACGGTAACTCCAACGCCATGGACCTCTCCGCCATCAACGAAATCCGCAACCTTCTCTTCGCCAATGGCGGACTCCAGGACAACGGCCAGGACCTCATGGCCCGCGACGTCCAGCGCGCTCGCGACGACGGCATCGGCAGCTACAACGACGTCCGCGTTGCCATGGGCCTCTCCCCCGTCACCAGTTTCTCCCAGATTACCAGCAACGTGCAGGTCCAAAACGAGCTGCAGAAAGCGTATGGAACGGTCGACAATATCGACCCCTTCGAAGGTGGTCTCGCCGAGGATCACGTCGCCGGCTCGGACATGGGGCCGCTCTTTACCAGCATCCTCGTCAACCAGTTCACGCGCCTTCGCAGCGGCGACCGCTATTTCTATCTCAACGAAAACTGGAACTCTGATGAGCTCAATATCCTTCGCCAGGGCAATACGCTGGGCAAAGTGATCGAAGCCAACACCGGTATCACCAATCTTCAGAAAGATGTCTTCCTGTTCCAAGCCTCGATCAGCGGGCGTGTCGCCTTTGAATCCGGCGATGGCCACTGGGCCGCGGTGCGGGGGCCAAGTCTTTCCGGCATCACTGTCGATCTGGAGGACGACAGCGGCGACATCCTGGCCAAGACCGTCACCGACCGCCTGGGCCGCTATACCTTCAACCAGCTCAGCGGCCCCTCGGCCGATCCCACCATCGCCTCGGGCGTCAGCGCCACCGGAACATACAAAGTCGTTCTGGAACTGCCTTCATCGCTGAAGCAGGTGACGAAAAACCCCGCCGCGATCCAGATCACCCGTGGCGGCACCACCGTGAATGGGATCAATTTCGGCGTCGAATCCGCATTTTCCCATCGATTCGCCGCCGCCAGTTCTCCCTGGCAGGGGTTGGATCCCAGCCAGTTGGATTTTGGATTAGGCCATCACAGCTTGATTTCTTAAAGGTTGTTTACGCTTCGAGAAGTATGGCATCCGCTTGGTTTCGCCGGACAGTCCGATAGAGCGTATCCCGCTCAATCGGCTCCCGGCGGGCCTCGCGGATCAGTCGCTTGATGTCGTGAACGTGCAATTCCTGATGCACCCCGTCGCCGGCACGCTTGGTGATGTCGTACCAGACCACCGTCCCATCCAGATCGTCGCATCCCCAGTCCAGCGCGACCTGTGAAAGGCCGATGCTCTGCATGATCCAGAACGCCTTGATGTGCGCGATGTTCGGGATCATCAGCCGCGCGATCGCCAGCGTTTTCAAATCCGTCAATCCCGTCGGCCCCGGCAAATACCCCAACTCACTGTTTTCTGGAATAAAGCTCAGCGGAATCACACAATTAAAACAGGCTCGCCCCGATTCGTTTGCCATCGCCGCCAGCGATTGTGCCTGCAATTCGCGAAGCTTGATCATGTGATCGACTCGCTGACGAGTCGTCTCGACATGCCCATACAGCATGGTGGCATTCGTATAAATCCCCAGTTCATGTGCCGTCCGATGCACCTCAAACCACCGGTCCGCCCGCACCTTCCCCTTGAACACCTCATCATGCACGCGATCGGCAAAAATCTCCGCCCCGCCCCCCGGCAAACACCCCAGCCCCGCCCCGCGCAGCGAGATGAACACGTCCCTGATCGGCAGCCGCGCCACGGGCCCCAGCGGAATAATCCCGAATGCCGTAAACGCC
>CAZCKE010000093.1:0-11184 GCA_964499005.1 uncultured Tepidisphaeraceae bacterium | reverse complement strand
TTTGTGAGTTGAGCGGGGTGTTCCGGCTTCTGGTGCACTGACGTTGTCGGCAGAGGTGCATAGTGCTTCTGATGCTGGGTCAGCTCGTTCTCGATGTGATGCGTTTCCTGTTCGATAATTGCCTTGGTTTTCATAATCGTCTCCGCGGCGCATTGGGAATTGCCGGTTACGCCAGCGTATGCCTCCGATGCACAAAACGGCACGGGATCGGCATTTTGTGGGCCACCCGAGCCAGTGCCCGCTTGGCCGTCGGCTCATCAACCCCGGCGATCTCGAACATCATGGTCCCGGGCTTGACGACGGCGCACCAATATTCCGGCTCGCCTTTGCCTTTTCCCATGCGCGTTTCCAGCGGTTTTCCGGAGACGGGTTTGTGCGGAAAGATGCGAATGAAAACGCGGCCTTCGCGATGAAGAAAGTGGCTGGAGGCGACGCGGCCGGCCTCGATCTGCCGGGCTGTAATCCACGCGGCCTTCAATGCCTGCAGCCCGTATTCGCCGAAGGCGACCGTGTTGCCGGAGGTGGCGTTGCCGCGCATTTTGCCGCGATGGCTCTTACGGAACTTCACTCGTTTGGGCATCATTGCCATGGAGCACCAAAACTTTCCTTGTCACATCCGGCGTTGGGCCTTCGGCGAAGACCTGTAACGCGAAAAACCAACTCCTATCGGCGGCCGCGACGGGGACCTCCGCCGGGACGCACATCGGTTTCGAGCACTTCCTCGCCATACATACCACGATAGATCCACGTTTTGACGCCGATCGCGCCATAGGTTGTGAACGCAATGGCGTAACCGTAATTCACATCCGCCTGAAGCGTGGTCAGCGGGACTGAGCCAACCGTCGCTTTTTCACTGCGGGCGATTTCCGCTCCGCCCAGGCGGCCGCTGACGCTGATCCGGATTCCCTTGGCGCCGGCCTGCATCGTCGCATCCATCCGCATCTTGAGGACGCGGCGGAAACTGGCCCGCTTCTTAAGCTGCTCGGCGATCGCTTCAGCGACGAGTTGGGCATTGAGATCGGGATTTTTGATCTCGATCACTTTGATAGGGGCGACCTTGCGCTTGATCAAGTCTTCCAACTCCTCACGGAGCTTGTCGACTTCGGCGCCCTTGGGGCCGATGACCAGGCCGGGACGGGCCGTCTTGAGCGTGATCGTGACTTCCTCGCGCGTGCGCTCGATCAGGATTTCGCTGATCGCCGCGAATGGAGGCCGGCGGTTCAATTTCTCGTCGATGTACTTGCGCACCTTGTGGTCTTCAACGAGGAAGTCCCCATAGGCGGACTTGGGCGCGTACCAGCGGCTCTTCCAGTCCTCGGTGATTCCCACCCTGAAACCGATTGGATTTACCTTTTGACCCATACGAATCCTTTAGCCGACTTCTAGGCCTCGTCTTGCTGCCTTTCGTCGATCGTGACAACCAGATGACTGGTGCGCTTGATAATCGAATATGCCTTGCCGCGGTCTTTGGGCTGAAATCGCTTGATGACCGGCCCGGGGTCCACCCAGCACTTGCTGACATACAGCGCGTTCTTGGAGCGGACTTCCTGCTCGGCGGCGTTGGCGACCGCGGAGCGGACCACCTTCTCGATCATGCCGCTCGCCCGCTGCTTGCTGAAACGCAAGAGCGTGATTGCATCATCGACGTCGCGGCCGCGGATGAGGTTCATCAGCAGGCGCGCTTTTCTCGGCGCGATGCGGGCGAAGCGATGTTTGGCTTCAAATGGCATAGTTCAAACTCCCGGCGATCACATTTCTTGCGATCACTTGGCCGCCGCAGGTGCTTCCCCGGCTGCTCCCGGCGCCATGGCTTTCTTGCCGCTATGGCCCTTGAAGATCCGGGTCGGGGCAAATTCTCCGAGCTTGTGACCGACCATGTCTTCCTGGACGAACACCTTCAAAAACTTGTTGCCGTTGTGCACTTCAAACGTGTGGCCGACAAACTCCGGAATAATGGTACAGGCGCGCGCCCAGGTCTTGACCGTTTGCTTCGCGCGGTTCTCGTTGAGCTTGGAGATCTTGCGGTACAGCTTTTCGTCGACAAAGGGGCCTTTTTTTGCGCTTCTGCTCATGACTCGATTCCCGGGTTAAATCGTTACACGTTCACCGTCTGGGGACGCTGCTGGTGCGTTCCGAACTTGCGACGCCGCAGGATCAGCTTCTCGCTGTTCTTTCGGGGGCTGCGCGTGATCCCGCCCTTGGCGGGCACGCCGGTCTTGCTGACCGGATGACGTCCGCCATTGCTGCGGCCTTCGCCGCCGCCCAGCGGATGGTCGATGGGGTTCATCGCCTTGGCGCGAGTGTGGGGCCGGATGCCCATGTGGCGGCTGCGACCCGCTTTGCCGATGCTCACATTGATCCAGTCGAGATTGCCCAGTTGCCCGATGGTCGCGCGGCAGGTGCTGCGAACGCGGCGCATTTCGCCCGAAGGCAAAATCACCACGGCCCATTCGCCTTCGCGGGCTCCGAGCCGGCCGACGCCCCCCGCCGTCCGGACGAGCTTGCCGCCCTGCCCGGGGTTCATCTCTATATTGTGTATTTCCAGGCCCGTTGGGATGTTGGCCAGGGGAAGGCAGTTGCCGATTTCCGGCGGCGCATCAGGCCCGCTGACCACTTTAGCTCCGACCTTCAACCCATGAGGGCAGAGGATGTAGGCTTTGACGCCGTCCTCATATTTGATCAGTGCGATATGCACGGAGCGATTGGGATCGTATTCAACCGCCTCGACATTGGCGATCTGACCGTCCTTGGTGTTGCGCTTGAAGTCGATGATGCGATAGAGGCGCTTATTGCCGCCGCCGCGATGCTTGGCGGTGATGACGCCATGATGATTGCGGCCGTTGGCGCGAATCCGCCCCACCACCAGCGAGGGTTCGGGCTCGTGCTTGGTGATGGCAGACTTGTAATCGATAACGGACCCCGCACGACGCCCGGGCGATGTCGGATTATAAAATTTGATTGGCATCGTTCTGCGCTCTCGTTTCTAGTACAGCTCAATCCTTGAGTTTTCATCCAGCGTCACGATCGCCCGCTTCCATTCGCTGGTGGTCGCCAGCTTCATCCGCGAACGCCGCGGCTTGCCCTTGCGGTTGAGCGTCCGCACGTTAACCACCTTGACGTTGTACAACTGCTCGATCGCATGGCGAATCTGGATCTTGTTGGCCCGCTGCGCGACCTTGAACGCGTAAACGTTGCGCGATTCCTGCTGGTGGGTCGTCTTCTCGGTGACGAGCGGCTTGATGATGATGTTGATGTTGTCCATGGACTCGTTTCCGTGAAATTCCGTCTCAAGCCAGAATCTTTTGAAGCCCTTCCTTGGTAAGCAAAAGGGTGTGATTGTTCAAAATGTCCCGGGCGTTGAGTTGGGAAACGGTTGTTAGCGTCGTGCGCGCCAGGTTGCGAGCCGACCGCTCAATCGCTTCGTCCCGTCCGGCCAACGCGAACAGGCAGCTCCGGTCAATTCCCAGCGCCTTGTAGACGCCGACCATGTGTTTGGTCTTGGGTTCGGGGAGCTTCAACTCACTGAGGACGCGAATGTCGTTGCTTTGGAGCTTCATCAGGATCGCGCTGTTGCGTGCAAGGCGGCGGACTTTCTTGGGAATCGCCTGTCGCCAATCTTTGGGGCGCTTCTGTTTGGCGTGACCGCCGCCTTTCTTGATCGGATTGCGGATGCCGCCGGTGCGGGCGTTGCCGGTCCCCTTCTGGCGGAACATTTTCCGCGTGGCGCCGGCGACTTCGCCGCGGGCGAGCGTTTGGACCGTGCCTTGCCGCTGGTTGGCGTGATAGGCGACGAAGGCCTGCTTGAGCAGGCTCTTACGGACGGTGCCGCCCAGCTTGGCTTCATCAACCTGAAGGCTCTCGACCTTCTCGCCCGTCTGATTGAATACAGGAATTTCGATCATCGCTTGTCGCTCGTTTTCCTATTCGCGGCTCTTACTCGCTCTTTTCCTTGATTCGCGCCGTAAGCGATTTACGAACAAAAAGGCGCCCGCCGTTTGGTCCTGGCAAAGCTCCTTTAATCAGCAGCAGGTTTTGTTCGGGATCGACCTTCACGAGGGGATGATTTCGGGTGGTAACCTGGTCCATGCCCATGTGGCCTGCCATGCGCATCCCCTTTTTGGGCTTGCCGCTTTGGCCGCGCCACGTCGCGCGTGAGGCGATCGAGCCGCGCGAGCGATGCTTGCGTTCGGTGCCGTGCGAGGCACACTGTCCGCCGAAGTGATATCGCTTCATGACACCGGCAAAACCCTTACCCTTGCTGGTCCCGATCACATCCACGAATTGCACACCATTAAACAGCTCGACGCCGACCTTCGCCCCGGCCGCCAGGGAAGTCGCCTCATTCAGGCGAATCTCCTTGAAATGCCGCTTGGGGCCGACGCCCGCCTTGGCCGCATGGCCAATGAGGGGCATCGTGCTGTGCTTGGCCTTGGCGTCATCAAATCCGATCTGGACGGCGTTGTACCCGTCGCTCTCGGTGGTCTTTACCTGAGTCACATGACATGGGCCCGCCTGCACGACCGTGACGGGCAGAATCCGGCCCTTCTCGTCGTACACGCGAGTCATTCCGACTTTGGTGCCCAATAGTGCTGGAGTCATGGCTGGTTCCAAAAACCGTGACGAAATTCCCGCCTGATTCGCGGCCCTTTGGGGCACTGGGTTCTTGGATGAACCCCACGATCAGGCAAACAAAAACGCCCCTTGCAGGCAGGGGCGTTACTATTGAAAAATTCAGGCCTTGATTTTGACAAATACGCCGGCCGGAACCACGAGACGATTGAGCGCCTCCACGGTCCTGGCCGTCGGCTCGAAAATATCGATCACGCGCTTGTGCGTTCGCATCTCAAATTGCTCCCGGCTCTTCTTATCAATGTGCGGGCTGCGCAAGACCGTGTATCGTTCGATCCGCGTCGGAATCGGAATCGGTCCGCACACCCGTGCGTTGGTCCGCTTGGCGTGGTCGACAATCTCCCGCGCCGAGGCGTCCAATGCCCGGTGATCGTACGCTTCCATCCGAATTCGAATTCGATCGCCTTGCATGCCTGGAGCAACTTCCTATTCGAGGCCGTTTCCTTCTATCCGCCCAGCACGGCTCACAATTTTGCCGGGCACTGGCGAAAGACGGGAAATTTTACGGTCCGAACCAGCGATGTCAAGCGTTACGTCTTGCCAAATTTATCAGACTGACTGCCTCTTTGGACGATCCGGGCTCGGCAGGGCCGAATAAACAGCAGCATCGCCCCGCACAGAAGATCCGGGCCGAGGTTTAGGTGACAAAACCTCCTGCCCCGAACAAGCGCGGGGTGAGCCTAATGCGAGCAGAGGCCGCAAACTAGCGGATATGACGATGTGGCTTGGCCAGAATCGAGAGATCAACTCGCCGCGGCCGGCGCTGATTCCGGCTGCGCTGCCCGGCGGACGCGCGTCGCCTTGAGCCCCTTGGGGCTCTGCTCCGCGTCGTAATCCACCGTTTCCCCATCCTGGAGCGTTTTGAAACCCTCGCCTTCGATCACCGAGTGGTGCACGAAGATATCCCTGCCGCCGCTTTCCATGGCGATGAAGCCGAATCCCTTCTGATCGTTAAACCACTTCACCTTCCCGGTGGCCATACAGCCACTCCTTTCAGACGTGATACGGCGCCGACGACGTTTACCGACGGGCATGCGCCGGGAGTCGAGCGGACATGAGCGAGACTTCGATTTGTCCGACGAGCACTTCTCTGTCGGATAATATTCCCCGCAGGCCCGGGGAATTGATGTTGGCGGAAACATACCACGTTTGCCCCATCACTCAAAAAAAATCGGAATTATTGACTTGTTTTGTGGGTTATCCACAATCGCTGAGCCCCTCCGAGATCGATCGAATACCGCCAAGCCCAAATCTGAAAAGAAATTACGAGCGATCCGCTAAACAATAACCCAATAAAGAATTATCCATGCTCTAAAATCACAAACTCAGTCCATTTAAAGGTTTAGGCCAAAAGTCTTACAAATTGCCCCACAGTTCGCATTTTTGGGCGCTCCTGGGAGTTCGATGAGGGGACTGCGATCTCGCGGATCAGAGAAGTTTAAGCCCGCCGTTATAGGGATGCTTTTCCACGGCTTATCCACAACTGGAGCTTGGGCTTGATTTTCGATGCCTAGTCGGGACACTCACCCCACCCTTTTTCGCCCGGTCGCACAGGCGAATCATGGCTTTTTGCATCCTTTATGAACCTTTTGGAAGTAACAAAACTGGTCAAATCCTACAACGGGCGCGTTGTTGTCAATGATGTCAGTTTTGTACTCCAGCAGAAGGAAATCGTCGGACTTCTGGGACGCAACGGTGCCGGAAAAACCACGACATTTCGAATGATCCTGGGAATGGTGGAGCCCGACAGCGGCGCCGTTGCCTTCGATGCCCGGGACATCACGTTTTTGCCCATGTACCGCAGGGCACGGCTGGGAATCGGGTATCTCTCGCAGGAACGCAGCGATTTTCGACGCCTGACCGTCCACCAGAATCTGCTGGCGATTCTGGAAACCCTCGACCTCCGCCGCTCCGAGCGACTGCGACGCGCTGAAGCTCTGCTCGCGCAATATGGGCTGACGCGACAGAAAAATCAGAAAGCCGAAACGCTCAGCGGAGGCGAGCGCCGCAAGCTCGAAATCGCCCGGGCACTCGTGACCGATCCCAAGCTCATCCTGCTCGATGAGCCTTTCAGCGGCGTCGATCCGATCGCCGTCGAAGATCTGCAACGCGACGTGAGCCGGCTGAAAGAGGAATTCGGCAAAAGCGTTCTCATCACCGACCACAACGTCGCGCAAACGTTGCGGGTCTGTGATCGCGCTCTGATCATCAACGATGGAATCGTTTTTAAAGACGCCGTGCCCAGCGAAATCATCAAAGACCCGGTCGTTCGCAATACGTATCTGGGCAACACGTTTCGCGGGGACGAATTCGATCCTCCCAATGCAGCCACGCCCCCCGCCCAAGGTAATAAATCCGAATCTTCCCCGCTGGCCCGCCAATCGGGTCTACGATCAGATAAGATATAACGGCCGCGTCTGACGATAGGGAGGCGCCCATGAAATTTCGCATCGCTCTATTCGCTTGTTTCGTTCTGATGCCGAGCATGATTTCTCGCGCGGCAGTTCGCCTCCGGCCGGCCACTGCTCCTTCGATCACTCCCGACGCGCGGCATCTTCTGGATCAGATTCGAGACGCCTACGCATCTTTGAAATCGATTACCATCTCCGGCCAATCCCAGGGCCAATTTGACATCGACGGCTTCAAGCATGACGCCAACGCGACATTCACCGGATCATGGTGGGATGGAAAATTCAAAAATGAAACCGTTGGCGATGCCTTGATCGGAAATACCGGCGATCGCCTCTACTTGTATATACCGGCTCACAATTCCTATCTCCTTCGTGAAGCGCCGGATGACAAAGTAAATCTCGACACGATCGGCTCCGATCTGGCGGATATCCTGCGCGATCAGGATCTTTCGCTGGCGCTGGCTCTATCAGCCGACGCCCAGGCGGAGTTGACCAGCGGGGCCGTGACCGTGAGCACGGTCGATAGCCGCCCGCTCGGCGGTCGGGCGGCGCCGACCCTGCGCATCGTGAAAGATTCATCCACTATCACTCTCACCATCGATCCACAGACTCATCTGATCGCGCGCGAAGAAGTGGACTACACGCAGATGGCCAAACAGCGTGGCGCACATACCGTTGAACGCGCCTTATACGCGGTCGATTTCATCAATTCGACATCGTTGCCGCCCGACCCGGCGTCGTTCCGCTGGTCACCCCCGCCCGGCTCGCATGAAGCGCAGCAGTATGGGCCCAGCATGGTTGGGAAAAGAGCGCCCCCCTTTAAGCTCGCCACTCTTGACGGCAAGACCGTCTCGCTGGCTGATTTCAAAGGCTCTATCCTCGTGATCGATCTCTGGGCTACTTGGTGCGGCCCGTGCGTTGAATCGCTCCCCCATCTCGATCAACTCAGCAAAGATTTCACGCCTGCCGGAGTCAAATTTCTCGCCGTCAGCGTCGATGAAGCCGCCGGTCGCGACGCGGTGGTGAAATTTGCCGCCCAAAACCGCCTGTCGATCCCCGTTGCCCTCGATCCGGATGGCAAACTTCTGGAAGCGTACGGCGCGCAGGGAATACCTTACACGATCGTCATTGGGAAAGATGGGAAGGTTCGCAAAATCTTCCTTGGCTCCGGCCATGAAAAGGAGATCCGAGAGGAAATCGAGTCTGCCGTCGGCCCCAGCTAAACCAAATAAAAACCGAGCCGCTCCATTGCGGGCGGCGTGCTATTACCTCCCATGACCGCCGCTCGCATCCGATAACGAATTTCCTTCCGCCGTTTTGGCGCGAATTATCCGCAAGTCCCGTTATCCCGCGTCATCTCTATTACCGTTTCAAAGTACGCATGCCGCATTGTCGATAATCCAATAACGCGGCAGCTCCGGAGGGCATTCCGCGCGTCAGTTCTACGCCGGACGAATCCAAATGAACGACGATCTGATTGCACGCATCCGCAATTGTCCGAGCCTTCCATCACTTCCCGCGGTCGCGTTCCAGATCCTGGAAATGACTTCCAAGCCGGAAGTCGACATCGCGGAAATCGCCCGCGCGATTTCCAAAGATCCCGCCCTTTCCACTCGAATTCTCCGAACCGTCAACAGCAGCTTCTACGGCCGCGGGCAGAACATCGCCACCATCAGCCACGCGCTGGTGATCCTCGGCCTTCACTCGGTCAAAACGCTCGTGCTCGGCTTTTCGCTGGCCACGAATCTCTCAAAAGACAAAACCAAGGGATTTAATCACGTCGGCTATTGGCGACGCAGCATCTACGCCGCCAGCGCCGCCCGAACGCTCGCCACGCGGCTCAAGGTTGTCCAGCAGGAGGAAGCGTTTCTAGCCGCGTTGCTCCAGGACATCGGCATGCTCGTGTTCAACCAGGTCGTCGCGGAGCAATATGGCCCGATTTGCGAGAAAGCCAAAACCCACACAGAACTGATTACCGCGGAAAAGGAGGCGCTGGACGCTACCCACGCCGAAGCGGGCGCGGTCCTGGTCCAACTCTGGAAATTCCCTCCGATCCTGGCCGAGCCGATCAGCGCCAGCCATGAGCCGGGCCGAGTAACCGATCCCAATCTGCAAAAACTGACCAAGCTCGTGCAACTCGCCGGCTGGTGCGCCGACGTCTTTGTCGACGAGCCCGCCGCCGCCGCGATCTCGCAAGTCCGCTCGTGTTGTTCAACCGATTACCAGATGAACGAGGCGGATTGCGATCAGCTCCTTCAGGAAATCGCTCAAAAAACCAAGGAAGTCGCTCCCCTCTTTGAAATCAACATCGGCGCGACCAGTGATTACGAGACGATTCTGAAGAAAGCCAACGAGGCCCTCGTCGAGCTGACCCTGCAAACCCAGATGCAGGCCACTCAATTGCAACAGCAGAATCAAACGCTCAAGAAACAGGCGGTCACCGATGCCCTAACCGGTTTGAGCAACCGGGCCGCCTTCGATGAATTTCTCGTCCAGCAATTTGCGCGCTCAGGCCAGAATTCCGAGCCGCTGACCCTGCTCATGCTCGATGTGGATAAATTCAAATCGATCAACGACAAATACGGCCATCAGGCTGGCGACCAGGTCCTGGCTCAGATGGGCAGCCTGCTCCGCAGCGCGATTCGCCCGCAGGATCTGGCCGCCCGCTACGGGGGCGAGGAATTGGCCTTGATCATGCCCGGCACGCCGCGCACGCTGGGGGCCGCCATCGCGGAAACCATCCGCCGTGCCGTGGCCGCCGAGCCCCTGAGTTACGGCAGCCATCGCATCGCCGTCACCGTCAGCATTGGCGTCGCCACCGTCGAGCCCGGCTCTCCTCTCCGCGATCCATCCCTTCTGTTGAAAGCGGCCGACATGGCCGTCTACGCCGCCAAACATCAAGGACGAAACTGCGTCAAAATCTTCTCCGCCAAATCCGCAGCATAAGCCGGACCGTTCTTCAGCGACTGGCTCAATATCTCCCTCTGCCGTTGGGT
This sequence comes from uncultured Tepidisphaeraceae bacterium, assembly GCA_964499005.1. GTDB lineage: Bacteria > Planctomycetota > Phycisphaerae > Tepidisphaerales > Tepidisphaeraceae > CAZCKE01. Next base: position 1,148 of record CAZCKE010000093.1, on the reverse strand, counting down.
CCACCATTTCGCTCCCGCCTTCCACGGACCGTGTAAGCCAAACCGCGCGCGTATCTGCCGGATCAATTCGTCGATGCCCCGGCCCGTTTTCGCGGATATCTCAATGGCCCCCAGGGATTTAAAATCCCACCCTCTCTCGCAATCGATTTTATTCATGACGAGCAATTCGGCCCTTTCAATTTTCCCGGGCCGGCAGGTCGCATCCAGAACGCAAATTCGCAGGTCGCTCTGCTCGATTTTTTCCCGGCTCGCGGCAATCGCCGCTTCTTCCAACGCATCGTCTGATTTTCGCTGCCCCGGCGTATCCACCAGATGGATTGCCAGCCCCTCCAGATTTGCGGGTTCCTCCACCCAATCGCGCGTTGTACCGGGAACATCGGCCGTGATCGACCGGGTCTGGCCAAATAGCCGATTCGCCAGCGTCGATTTACCGACATTCGGTTCGCCCACGATCGCCACGCGCGGCGGATGAAGCAACCACCAGAGGCTTCGATCCCCCAACATCGCCGCAACATCCATCGCCTCCCTTTTCGCCAGCATCTCGCTCCAGGCAGCCGGTTGCTCCAGCAGCGCGCGAATCGCCAATTCCGTCCGCGCCAGCGGTAAATGCGCCAGCATCTCCCGCTCCATCAGCGATGGAACCTCGTTCATCGCCACATCCGCCAGAGGCAATGACGACTCGATCACCTCAAACCCCTCGCGCCGCGCCAAATCCAAAACCGCATTGATCACCCACGCCCCCCCATGCACGTTCAGATCCGCCCATAGCCCCTTTTCCCCCAACACCACGACCGGGTCATCGATGACCTGCTCCCCGTCCCTCAATTCCCCATGCACGCACCGCCCGGCCCTCGCCGGCTTGGAAAAGAAACGCCTCAGAAATTCCCTGACCTCCGGCCCGTGCAATCGTAACACCGCGATCGCCGACCCTGCCGACCCCGCTCGCGGCGTCAGCAATATCGCGGCATTGGTTGGGGTCGCCTGCTTGCTCACGAATCGTGCTTGATGTGATGTTCCGTGTAGGCCAGCGCGATCCCATACAGCGTCAGGTCCGGCGCGATCGCGTGAATAATCTCCCACTCTTCAAACAATGCCCGCGCATCGCCGCCGGTCGCGATAATATCCGGCCAATTGCCCAGTTCCGTCGC
>CAZCKE010000092.1:0-11220 GCA_964499005.1 uncultured Tepidisphaeraceae bacterium | reverse complement strand
TTGTGCTCAAGTGTAGGGCCACCGCCCGCAAGAAATGCCGGATTGGCCTGGATTCGTACCGCCGGTTTCTGTCCGCCGCTGATGCTCACCAATCCCACGCCCGGCAATTGTGAAATCTTTTGCACCAGCCGGGTGTCGGCCAGATCCTCGACTTTGAACAGCGGCATCGAATCGCTCGTCAGCGCCAGCGTCAGAATCGGCGTATCCGCGGGATTGACCTTGTTGTAAATCGGCGGGTTGGGCAGCGTCCGCGGCAAATACGTCCCCGCCGCGTTGATCGACGCCTGCACTTCCTGCTCGGCCACGTCGATGTTCAAATCCAGCGTGAATTGCAGCGTAATGACCGAAATACCCTGGGCGCTGGTCGAGGTCATTTGGTTGAGGCCTGGAACCTGCCCAAATTGTTTTTCCAGCGGAGCGGTCACGGATGACGCCATCACGTCGGGGCTTGCGCCGGGCAAGTAGGTGACCACCTGAATCGTCGGGTAATCCACCTCCGGCAAAGCCGAGACGGGCAATTGCTGATACGCGACGGCCCCGACGAGCAGAATGCCCGCCATCAGCAGACTGGTCGCGACGGGGCGCAGAATAAACGGGCGTGATGGACTCATTGCAATGAAGGACTTCTTACTGCCTGGTGGTTTGGTTATCTGAATTCGGGGTTCCGCCGGACTGCCGTCGTCCGCCGCCGCGCCGGCCTCCTGGTCGCGTCGTGCTCGGTTGCGTAGTGGAAGAGCGAACGTCAACCTTAGCGCCGGGGATGAGCTTGTCGACGCCGACCGTGACTATTTTTTCACCGGCCAAGAGCCCCGTATCGACGACCGACTCTTCTCCATCGTCGGCCAACGAATTGATCATGACGTTTCGAACTTCCACGGTGTCATCGGATTTGACCACATACACGAACGTCCCATTGTCCGGCCCTCTCTGCACCGCTTGCGAGGGAACGATGACCACATTCCTCAGCGTTTTAACCCGCAGCCGAATATTCACGAATTGGTTGGGGAACAGCATGCTGTCTTTATTCTCGAAATTGGCTTTGAGCTTGACGCTCATGGTGGTCGTATCGACCTGGCTGTCGATTGCGCTGACGGTGCCGCCGGCCAGGCGGTTTTGCAGTGAATTGTCGAACGCATCCGCCTGGAGAGGCGGCGCCGACTGCGAATTGCCCATGATTTGGGGAATTTCCTGTTGAATCACGCTGAAAACCACGGTGATCGGTTGAAGCTGCGCGATCACCGCAATGCCGTTGGCGTCAGAGGCGTGCACGATGTTCCCCTGATCCACCTGCCGCAGGCCGACCAGCCCGGTCAACGGAGATGTGATGCGGCAATAGTCCAATTGAACCTGTGCATTATCCACTTGCCCCTGATCGGTTTTGACAGTGCCCTGATATTGGGCGACCAGCGCCTTTTGCGTGGCCAACTGCTGGTCCGTGACCGCGTTAGGAGCACCCTCATATCGCTTGAGATCCACTTGGGCGTTGTCGAGCAGCGCTTGATCCCTGGCCAGTTGCCCCTGCGCTTGCTCAAGCAGCGCCTGGTAAGGCCGCGAATCGATCTCGGCCAGCAGATCTCCTTCGTGAACGATCTGGCCCTCCTGATAGGCGACCTTGGTCAATTGCCCATCGACGCGCGTGTGCACCGTGACCGTTTGGTACGGCGTGACAGTCCCCAACTCCCACAAATAAATCGGCATCGCTCCGACACGCGCCGTCGCGACTACCACCGGCACCGGCCCCGAATTGAAATTATTGCGCGGATTTCCCACCGTGTCGTTGCTTTTGATGGCGCGCACCACCAGAAAGGTGATGCCAGCCGCCACCAGCAACACCACGAGCCAGACAATCCAGTGGTGCTTGGGCCGTTCGTAATCCAGCTCAGGTTCCGCGCCGTTTGGGGGAGCCTTCTCGATTGGTTCCATCTCCATCGCTTCCCGGTTCATCAAACCCCGCTTCCGTCGCGCTGAATCATGACGATTGCGCGGCGATACAAAAAAGATCTCACTAACCCTGACCCGCATGCGGCTGCCCGTTTGAACCCCGCGCCTCGCCCTTGGCGGCGGCCGCGGCCTCCCGATCATCCGCGATCCCGCCTCCCATTATTCCTTTGTTGTGCAGTGGGCCAAAGAGTTCTTTCAGGATGCTCATGGCTTCGACAACGCTTTCCCGCTGTTTGTAATTGAGCGCGCTCATTTCCGTCTGCAGGCATTGCTGCGTGGCCTGCCGGGCCTGGCCCAACATCGATCGCCCGCGATCGGTCAGCGCCAGGGAAATCTGCCGGCGATCGTCCCGGGAGCTTTGGCGGATCATCAGCCCCTTATCGACCAACCCGCCGACGATTCGCGAAGCGGTCGGCAGCGACGCGCCCAGGTGCTCCGCGACCGAGGAAAGGCTGGCGCTGGGGGAGCGGTCCACCCGCACCAGGGCGCGAAATTGCGGCAGTGACAACCCTTCGCGATGCCCGCGCATTTGCCGCCGGATAAACCACAAGACCATCGGCATCGCCTCAAAGACTTCCGTCGCGCAACGGCGCGAGGTCGCCGATTTGGCCGACGCGGATCTGGAGGTGACCGGCGATTTAATTGTCATCGACAATCGTTGCATATACTAATTATATGGATCGGCCCGTTGAAGTTGCAATATTGCAAATTTTGCCCCCGAGGCGGTATCGATAAAATCAACCGCCCACGGTTAAGAAATATTGAGCATCCGCCGCATCCATTGTCCCCAAAACAACTTGGATCAGCCATTGCTTGACTTGCCGCCCGTGTGTCAAGATAACCGTGCGGAAGCAGGTCTGAAAGTTCGCAGTATTGGAATCGGGAATCGACCTATGGCGCAAACGGAACGAGCGGAACTTGTGGATCGCGTCAAAACCATCATGCGCCGCGACCTGAAACTGGGACCGGATATCCCGCTAAATGAAAGCACTCCGTTTTTCGGCGGCGACGCGGATATCGATTCGCTCGACATCCTCCTGATGCTGACCAGCATCGAACGCGAGTTTGCGATCAAAATCCCCAGCGAAGAAGTCGGCAGGCAGATTTTTGAAAATGTCGGTACGCTCTGCGATTACTTGCAGAATCAGTTGGCGGGCCCAAAAGGCCCGGCGAAGACACCTTCGACTTCCGCGCCGGTCGATCCGCTGACACTGCTGCCGCATCGGCCCCCCTTTCGGTTCATCACTCAGATTCTGCGGCTGGAGCCGGGAAAGTCGGGCGAAGCGATCTGGGACCTCTCGGGCCAGGAGGCATTCTTCCAGGGGCATTTTCCCGGCCGCCCGATCGTGCCTGGCGTCTTGATCGCCGAGGCGCTCGCCCAGCTCTGCGGTTTGGCAAAAAATAACGGCCGCTCCGAAGGCCGCCTCGCCCAAGTCGACATCCGTTTCGAGCAGCCCGTGATACCGCCGGCCCAAATCCAGCTCACCACGCGCGTCGCGCGCACGTTGGGGACGCTGATCCAGTACGAAGTCCAAGCCACCTGCAATGGCTCAACCGTCGCTCGAGGGACCCTGATGCTCAGCTTGCCCCCTGCCGTCAACTCTGAAACCCGGCTCGTCGAAACATGATTCGCTTTTTCTCCTGGTTTTTTCTGATCGTGGGAGCCCTTTGCGCCGGCGTTCGCGCCGATGCGCCAACAACAACACAACCGGCTTCCGATCCCGCGCTCGATGCCCAACTGAGCGACGTCAACGCCAAGTCCGCCAAAATCACCGATCTTGCCGCCAATTTCCGCCAGCGCAAATTCACCGCCCTCCTGAAAAAACCCCTGGAATCCTCCGGTACGGTGCGCGCCGTCGGCAACACGGTCCGCTGGGATACCAAAGCGCCGGACGACTCGATGCTTTACACCGATGGCAAGCAACTGATTCTTTATTACCCTTCCCAAAAACTGGAGGAAATCTATCCCATCGACCAGCGCATGAGCGATTTGCTTGCCTCGCCCCTTCCGCGCCTGGATGTGATTCGCGCGCATTTCAGCATCGGGCGGGCATTGCCGGCCGCCTTTGCCGGCGTTCGCGCATCATCGCAGACGCTTGCCCTTCGCCTGGTCCCGACCGAAGATGCCCTCAAGCCGCACATTCAGGAAATTCTCGTATTGCTGAACACGCAAAACGGCCTGGTGCTGGCGGTCCAGACGACCGATCCCGACGGCGACATTTCGCTGATCCAGTTCACTGACGCGAAGATCGATACCGGCGCGCGGCCCCAGGAGCTTGCCCCAACGATCCCCGCGGACACGACCGTTTCCCGTCCTCTTGGAGATTCCGGTGCCGGCGGCGCCAACCAGTCCCAGTGATCATCCGCCGCCGGGCCGATGGCGCAAAGCGGCCGCGGAATTCTGGCTGCGCCGATTCTTCTTCCTGGCCGAACGCGCGCCGTTAGTGCTTCGAATCGCCCATGGAATTCTCTGCGCCGGCGCGTTTTGGCTTTCCCCCGCCATTCGTCACGGCACGCGCGCCAACGCCCGCCGCATACTGGGGCCGGATGCCACAGGCGCCCAGATCGACCGGCTGGCCCGCGCCGTGCTGAGCAATTTCTATCTCTTCTGCTGCGAGATCGCCCAGGGCCGCCATCAATCAGCCACCGATCTGGCGCGTCGAGTCGAGACCATCGAAGGCCACGACCGCTATCTCCGTTCCCGGGAGCTTCGCCGCGGAATCATCATCGTGACCGCCCACATGGGCTCGTTCGAGGTGGGAGTCGCCGCCCTGCGCGAATTTGAGCCTCAAATTCACGTCGTCTTTCGCCGCGACAACGTCGATCTGTTCGATCGCGCGCGCTCTGAATTGCGCGCCCGCCTTGGCGTGTCCGAGGCCCCACTCGACGATGGCTGGACTGTTTGGATTCGCCTCCGCGACGCCCTGCTGGCCAATCAGGCGGTGCTCCTTCAGGGCGATCGGGTCTTGCCCGGGCAAAAAGGAAAAGCCGTCCCATTCTTCAATGGCCACATCGAATTGCCCCTGGGGCCCTTCAAGCTTGCCCGCGTCACCGGCTCCCCAGTCGTGCCGATCTTCACCGTCCGTGATGCCGACGGAGGCATCCGCCTCTTCGTCGAAGAACCGATCGAAGCGCCCGATGACGATGCCGGCCTGCTCGCCTTGGCGCGAATCATTGAAAAATATGTCCGCGCTTACCCCGATCAATGGCTGACGCTTCAGCCGGCCTGGTGCGAAGACCAGCATCAATCGCGTTGATTGGCTATTGAGCCTTCTGATCCGACAGCAGCGGCTCCTTACCCAGCCATGCCGCCACATTTTTCGCGTTCTCGATTTCTTTGGGCCGGCCCGTCTCGATGTCCTTGCCCAGCACCGACTGCACCAATGGCCAATTGGCGTTTAGGCTCAATTTATCTTCCCGCCCGATCCAGGCGTACACCCGGTCCTGATCGGAAAACGGCGTCCACCCGAGACTATCCAGTGCGTTGACGATTTCGATCCGGCATTTCCAATCCGGCAGCGCTCCCCGCAACGCCGCGATCGCCCGCGTATCGTGTAATTTGCCCAGCGCAATCGCCGCTGCCAGTCGAACGGCTATTTGGTCATCGCTCAAGCAAGCGCCCAGCGGATCGACCGCGCGAGGATCGTTGATCCATCCCAGCGCTTCCGCCGCCGAAGCGCGAATCCTCCAATCCTGATCGGTCAACTCCGCTTGAAGCGGCCTCTCCGCGGCGTGGCCATATTGCGTTAACGCATCCACGCAAACCGCTCGCGTCGCTTCCTCCGAATCCCCCAGGCAAACCAACAGCGCCCGCACCGCCCGCGCATCGCGAACCGTGCCCAGAGCCCGCGCCGCCGAGCGGCGCACTTCCGGGTCCTTGTCGTGGAGCATCGGCAACATCGCCGTCACGGCCGGCCGCCCCACCGCCGCCGCCCCATCCCAATCCTGAATCGCCACCAGAAATGCAGCATTGGATTCCGGATCGGCGGGGTAGTAATTCATTTGCTTCAACGCCTTCGCCGAAAAATATCGCACGTCCACGCTGGAGTCCGTCAAACAATCGAGCAGGACAGGCTTGGCCGGCTCACCCATCTGCCCCAAAGCGTCTGCCGCCGCCTGCCTCGTCAACGAATCCGGCCCAATCACGCAAGCCAAAAGCGGCTTGATCGTCCGGGGATCGTCGATCTTCCCCAGCGCCCCCGCCGCCGCGACGCGCACGCTCGTCTCAGGATCCTTCAGACTTTTCACCAGAGCGGGCACGGCATCTTTCTTTCCAATTTTCCCCAGCGCCTCCGCCGAAGCTTCGCGCACATTCGGATCAGGATCGGACAGAGCGGCAATCAACGCCTCTTCCGCGTCGCCGTCGTGGTTGTCTCCCAGTTCCTGCGCCGCCTCGACGCGCACGAGCACTTCCGGGCTGCGGAGCCGGTCCATGGTCGCCTGAACGTGATGAGAACATCCCCATCCCAAACCCACGAGGATCATCGCCGTCGATAATCGCCCTCTCATGTGCGCTCCCTTGGTTGATGCCGGTCATAACGGAAAATATGCTACCCGATCCGCCCGCCACTATTTCCATTCAAATGAAGTTACGAACAATACCCCACGGATGTTGAAAACGGTAAGGTGGCGATCATTTCTCCTATTCGGCATCTGCGTGTAAAATCCTGATGAATGACTGCCAATACCTCCGCCTCGACGAATTTAGTCGCTCCCGAACGCCGTATTGTTATACGTATCCGCCGCCAGGACGCCCCGGATAAACCCTCCCGCTGGGAAGAGTTTTCTATTCCTTATCGCCCCAACATGAACATGATTTCATGTTTGCAATACATCGCCGCCCACCCGACGACCACGGACGGGAAAGAAACATCCGCGCCGGTATGGGACAGCAGTTGCCTGGAAGAGGTCTGCGGCGCCTGCACGATGGTCATCAATGGCCGCGTTCGCCAAAGCTGCTCGGCCCTGGTCGACAAGCTCGGCCCCGCCGGTGAGCCGATCACCCTCGAACCGATGACCAAGTTCCCCTTGATTCGCGATCTCATGGTCGACCGCAGCCGCCTATTTAATGATCTCAAGCGTGTCAAAGCCTGGGTCCCCATCGATGGGACTTACAACCTGGGCCCCGGCCCGCAGGTTTCTCAGAAATCCCAGGAGCAGCGCTACCCCCTCTCCCGTTGCATCAGTTGCGGCTGCTGCCTCGAAGCCTGCCCCCAATACACGCCCGTCAACCATTTCGTCGGCGCTGCCGTCATCAGCCAAGTCCGCCTTTTCAACGAACATCCCATAGGCTCGGCCCTCAAAGAGCATCGCCTCGACGCCATGATGGAAGAAGGCGGCGTCGGCGATTGCGGGAAAGCTGGCAACTGCGTCCAGGTCTGTCCCAAAGAGATTCCCCTCCTGGAGAGCATTGCCGTCGTGCAGCGCCAGGTCACTGTACAAGTCGTCAAGAAATTCTTCGCCCGCTGATGGGAAACGCCGTGAATCGACGCGCCATTTCCATCGCCGCCGCCGCCGCGCTGCTCATCATCGGCTTGGGCGTTTGGCATTGGCTGACTCACCGCATCATCTACATCCCCGGCGTTTTGCCTCAGCAAGCGATGGTGCAGGCCACCAATTGGTCCCCCGCCGTCCGCCAGGCGGTCCAAAGCCACGCCAATGAATTCGACCAGATCAACGTCCTCGCCACCGATATCTTTTTCGCCGAGGGCCAGCCCAAAGCATTAACCATCCCCGTCGATTTTGCCTCCTTGGCCGCGACTCACGCCCATATCGCCTTGATCGCGAAAATCGAGCCGCTGCCTGCTAACGTCGCTTCTCCCTTTGCTTCCGATTCTGCGGTCGCGACGTTCATCGGCCATACCACTTCCGACATCTTCGCCGCTGCCAAAGATAAAGGCCTGCAAGTCTCCGAATTGATGCTCGATTTCGATTGCCCCAACGACCAGCTCAACGATTACTCCAAATGCTGGGTCGCCGCCGCCCGTTCCGCCTGTCCTGCCGGCGTCATTTGCGGCATCATCTCTCAGCCGCATTGGTTCGACGGTTCCGGCTATCTCGCTCTCGTCAAATCCAATCCCCCGATGATCCTGAAAATTCCCACCGGCGACTCCACCGTCCAAATTCAGCAAACCACCGAGCGCGCCGCCTCTTTCGGCTTTCCTTTCCGCATCTCATTGCCCATTTATGCCAAATCCGATCAACCCTCCGCCCGCCCAGACGCCGCCGCGTTGACCGCCTTGCTCAGTTCCTGGAACACCTCCCATCCTCAATTGCTCACCGCCATCATCTGGGATCGCCTTCCCACTGATGATGACCCCCTGAACTGGCGTTGGCCTACCCTTCAGGCCGTCATGCACGGCGCCGTTCCCCAGCCCGATCTGAAAATCGAGTTGCGCACTCCTTCCGCCAACATCACTGAGATCGACTTGGTCAACAAAGGCGCCGCCGACGCCTCATTCGACGCTGACGTCAACGTCTCCTGGTCCGACGCCGACTTGCAGGAATCCCAGTCCCTGACTGATTTTGAAAAGAAAAACACCGGCCGCTACAGCCTCACCTTCGTCCGCCAACCCACTCTCTCCTCCCAACGCCTCGCCCCCGGCGATCAGCGCGCCATCGGCTGGATTCACCTCACCGATGACGCTCCCGTTCACACCGAATTCGCCCATTGAAAAGATGAATGCTGTATTTCCTCTGCGCCTCTACGGCAAAAAACACTTCCCAATACCATCAACCGCTCGATAAAAACCTCCGTTGGCCCTTCCCGAATTTTCACTTTCCCGTCAACTGCTGCATCAAACCCGGCATGTCCATGATGATCCGGCTGTCCACCATCATCCCGTTCTTTACCACGTCAATCACCACGCCCCACACCCGCACCTTCTTTCCCGTCGCCGCCAACCCGGCAAAAGGCCCTTGATGCTTCCCCGTCCACTCAAATCGCGTGACGACTTTTTCCCCCTCGCATATTTGTTCCAGCACTTCCCAGTTCATTTCTCCAAACGCCTCGAGCATTCCGCCCACCGCGTCCTTCAAGCCGGCACGCCCCGGCCCCTGGCCCGGCATCGGCACCCGCTCCACGAAATCCTCCGCCACCAGCCGATCCATCGCCTCGAGCTTTCTTCGATTCAATACCTGCTCGATAAATTCGTTGATGATCGATTTGGGATCTTTTTTTGCCATGATCATCTAAATAACGTCTCCCCGGCACATGACCAACAATCACCGGATTTAGCGCCACGATCTTCGCTCATCGACGCTGACCCACCCCGCCGCTATGCTGCCTCCCTCATGTCGTCCCTCAAACACAAAGCCACCTTCGCGACCGGCATTGGTTTGGTCCTGACCAATCGCCTCCTCCAGCGAGCCGGCCTCCAAAAACGACGCGACGGCTGGCGGCGCGGCGCGGGCCTGCTCCTGCGCGGCGAGCATGCCACCTTCGTCCTCTCCACCTTCAATCTCAACGTTTGGTCCGACGCCCCCAAGCCTGTCTCCATAACAATTGAAGCTACTCAACAGCATTTAGTTCATCGCTTGGCGAATTTTCTCGCGGGCGAGACTGCTCTTCACATTTTCGTTCAACGCAGCCCTTCCGAAGACCGCGCTCACGCCAGCCCCGGCCCCAGCTACACGCTCGGCTTCCAGCCCGCCATCGACGGCCCCGCTCGATTCATCCGCCCCGACGCTTGGACCGGCGAAAACGGCCCGACCCCTCCTGCCCCTTCTGCCGATGTCCTGCTGAACATCATTGCCCGTGTCGATCCCGACGGCAGCGCGGACCTTTGGTTCCGCGTCAATCATGTCGGCGCCGATGGCGTCCCCGTTCAGGAAATGATTTCCCGCATCGAATCCGCCTGGGGCATCTCGCGCGATGTCGCCTTTCCAACTCCCGACGAATTCGCCCCCCACACCACCCCGCGCCTTTGCCCCGGCCGTGAGGGATTGATTGAAACACAAGCCTTCATCGACTTTGCTCCCCTGATCGCCTGGCGAAAATCCCAAAATGCTCGCCTGCCGCAGCCGATGACGTTCTCGGCCGCGATGATGTGGTGCCTCGCCGAGCATCCGGCCTTCGCACAAATTTACATGGGAACCACCGTCGACGTCCCCGCCATTGATGGCCTCGCTCGCGGCGTGGGCGTCGTCGTCACCCATCCCGCCGCCTATTCCCGCGATGCCGCGGGCTTGTCTCGCTACGTCCAGGATTTCAATCGCGAATTGGATCTCTCTCGTACTCGGCAAAGCTCGGGCTTTAAAACCCTCGACGCCGCCGCTTGTGTCTCCCCCGCCTTCGCCGCGCCGCTCTTGCGCCACGCCCTGCAAGGGAATAAAGCCTTCGGCACCCTCGGCCTGACCATCCTCAAAGACGCCAAAGTCTTCGGCGCCCCCATCGGTGACTTCGGTCACCCCGACGGCTTCATCGCCATCGGCAACACCTTTCTCTCCACCTCCTCCTCTCAAAAAGTCGGCTGCATCCATATCAAGGGCCCCGCCGACCGCACGGCCAATTATCCCGCTCTCATTCAACAGGCGATCAACAAATTCGCTTCAAATATTTTCTGACGCAAATGTTCATTTGACGCCTGCGGAAAATTGTTTTCCTCATTGTCCAAATAATCCCTATGGCCCCCTCCCTTTCCGGCGACTAAACTCGCTCCGGAGGAGTCGTTGTTCCCCGGCAGGATCCAAACCCCCAGCCGATTCCAAACGAGGTGCGTGATGTTCAGCACAATTCGTCATTCCATTGCCAGGCCAACGTTTTTCCGCCGCTTTTTCCTTGAACCTATCGAACCCCGCATCCTCCTCTCCTCCTCCGACACCATCAGCTTGTCCTTGACCGCCTCGCCTGCCATCAACACCTCCGGCTCCCCTTCCGGCCTCTCCCCCGCTATGATCAAACAAGCCTATGACCTCAATAACCTCGTCTTCGCCTCCGGCCACCAGACTGTCCAGGCCAACGGCGCCGGCCAAACCATCGCCATCATCGATGCCTTCTCAGATCCCAACGTCGTCAGCGACGTCCAAACTTTCGATGCCAACTTCGGCCTCCCCGATGACAATTCCCCCGGCCACTCCTTCCTCACCGTCGCCACGCCCGAGGGCTCCGTCACCACCGACACCGGCTGGGCCCTGGAGCAATCCCTCGACGTCGAATGGGCTCACGCCATCGCCCCCATGGCCAATATCCTCCTCGTCGAAACCCCCTCCGCCACTTTTGGCGCCCTCACCGGCGCCGTCACCTGGGCCGCCCAGCAACCCGGCGTCGCTCGCAGTGTG
>CAZCKE010000091.1:8535-11318 GCA_964499005.1 uncultured Tepidisphaeraceae bacterium | reverse complement strand
CGTTCTCCGGCGCGCGGCCGCGGCGCCCACAAATTGGTCCACGGCCTTCGAATCCTTGAGAACCACGGAGCCGTCGGCGATCACGGACCGCACGACAACCGCGCCCGGTTCAACCGTGGCGCCGGAGAGAATCACCGAGTCGTGCAAACGCGCGGTGGGAGCGACGGTCGCGCCGCTCTCCACGATGGCGAATGCCGATTTCCAATCTTCGGCCAGGGGATCATCCGTGTCCGATTTTCCAGCCGGGCGATGCCGCGCTCGCAGCGCTCCGACATAATCGCCCAGCGTCCGCAACCCCAGGCCCGTCGGGCGATTGCAATGCAAAACCCGCACATCGTGCTGGGCCGCGATGACCGGAAGCGCTTGTTCCTTCATATCGACGAATCCAACCGTGGGTATGAGCCGTAGAGTCCGGCACGTCACGAGCATTACTCCGCTGGGAGTTCCGTCGCGATGCGATACGAGACTGATAACACCGCCTAAATCTCGCAGAGATGCATACATCGTGGTCAGCGATTGCATCAATATTTGTGCCGCGTTGGCGACCAGGATCGCGTCGTCATCGTCGTAATCCATCGCGGCCCGCGCGAGCAGTCCGCCGGTGCCGCCGAATTCGGACGTATCCCACTCCACGCGAAAATCCCCTGCGCCGGCGCTAAGCGGCTCAGGTGAATTGCCATCCAGAAGCAATCGCGTCGGCAGACGATCCAACCCTTGTGCCGCCGCCAGTTCCGCGGCTTGTTCGATCCAGTGAGAGATCACGGTTTGACGGTTGGCGCTGATGGGCAGATCCAGAACACTGCGCTGGAACGAAGCCGCTAGCGGGCTGGGGCGCACCGATCCACCCAGCAGGACTAGGCCGCGCAGCCGCGCATGCGGTAGCGTGCCGCTGACATGAACCGTTCGCGCTGAAAACTGCGCCGCCTCATGGTCTCTTGGATCGGACTCCGTGGAACCGGTGGCATTGTCGGCAAACTGCGGCTTGGGTTTGTGATTCGGAGGATCGATCGCGCCGATCTCAAGGGCGGGAATCGGATTTGATGCCACTGCGCGTCGACCGCCGAGCCGATAGCTCACGCCACGCGCAGCCGCTCGCGCCAGCATTATTCCGGCGAAAGGCATTCCAACAACGATGTATCGCTTGAACAGTCGCCGCGGCTCCTGGCAAAGTCGATGCAGCCATTCGAGGCCCGACTTGCGCATCCACACCGGCGCCCGCCGGACATCGCCGCTAAGAAAGCTAAAACTCACGCCCACGCCCAGCCACCACCCCGCCGGAAGCGACCAGCGAAGCTGCGCGATTAGCCGTTCCTGTTTAGGCGATCCCAGCGCGACATAAACAATGTCGGGCTGCGCTTTCTTTAGCGACTCGGCTAAACGTTGCAGCTCTCTTTCGTCGTTCTCAAACCCTGCGTCCGGGCAGCAGGTGCCCGCGATGATCAATTGTGGATAACGGTCGCGCAAAATTGCCGCCGCGGCATCAGCCGTGCCTGGAGCGCCGCCCAAGAGATAAATCGATCGGCCGTGATTTGCCGCTTCAAAGCTCAGACTGCTGATTAAATCCGATCCGGCCACGCGCTGCGGCAGGGGAGTTCCCTGGAGCCGGCTCGCCCAGATCAAAGGCATTCCGTCGGCGACGACCAACTCCGCCTCGGCAACCAGGGCCGAATAACTCCGATCCTGCCCGCACCGGCGAACATGATCGATATTGGGCGTGATCACCGCGCCCCCGCAGCCGGCCTTAAGCTGACCCATCACATGCTCGATGCATTGACGTTCGCTAATCGCATGAAAGCCAATCCCATGGATCGATACCCGAGGCAGAGCCGCAGGAGCGCGCAGGCTCTCCTGCGCCGGTGGCGGCTGTGTCAATACGGCGGGGCCATCCCCGCGCGTCCAAGCATCTTCATCCTTATGTAGGAGCATTCCGACCACTCTTCTAGTGCTCTACTTTATCCCAGTCAGACAAGGAAGGTGGGAAATTACGGCAACCTGGAGCCCCAGTCTGCCGTGATAGACTTCCAGCTTGCGACGCCCGCGCACAACCATCGTGCCCCGCGTCGCTGGCGCCGCTCTTAAAATCCGGTCGCTCTACCCATCTTGTCGCCCGCCATATTGTTGCCTATCGGCGGTTGATACCCACTGGCAGTAGACTGCAATATCACCGCTGAGATGGTGTAAAGCAACCGTAAATATAGCGCCATGACCCTCCTCCAGCATGCGCAAAACAAGATTTCGATACGGTTTGGCAGGATAGATAATCTGAGCGTTTTAGTGAGATATCGGCCCGGAAGGCAGATTACATAATCGATACCGATCAAAGTCGGTTTATATGTGGATGCCGATAGGTTTAAGAGGGCGTCACAGATGGAATGCCCGTCGGCTGCCACACCCGACCCTGCCGATCATTGATCTGCCGGGTAGCCGATCCTTTACCGCGCAACAGGCATGACCATTGATAGTGCCGCACGAATTTTCGGAAACGCCGATCCCCATATCGCGGGTGGCGCATCACCGCGCTTTTGAAATATCCCCACAAGCTCGCCAGCGATCCAATCACCATGGGTGGATGGCTTAGGCGATACACCGCGCTGGCTAGCATGTAAGCGGGGCCGGTCCCCATGAAATATTGTCCGATCCCATGCCGCACGCGTCCGGTCCACCAATTCTTATCGCTGGTTCCCATCGGGCGCAGATGCTGAAAATTCAATTGCGGATCGTTCCATGAAACGGCGATCCATCCCAGCATTTCGGTCTATGGCCCCGAGGTCGAAACCTATGCC
>CAZCKE010000091.1:0-8525 GCA_964499005.1 uncultured Tepidisphaeraceae bacterium | reverse complement strand
CAGCATTCGGCAGCGATGGCAATCGATCCCATCCCACATCAGCTCCCGGACAAATCCGCCGATCTGGCGGAAGCACGTCATCCGGTAGAGCTTCACCATGCCCACGGAATTCTCATCGCCGCACGTCTCAAGCACTTTATGGCCGGATGCGGCATCGATGAAATACGGTTTCCCGCTGGCGGTCCCCAGTCGCGGCTGATCGTTCATGCGCCGCAGCAGGATCTGGAAATATTTCGGCGGCAGCACCAGGTCCAGGTCGAGCTTGCAGACAAAATCGAAATCTTCCGCTTTGATCGAATCGTAACCGTGATAGAACGCGTCGATAACCCCGCCGCCGAGCTTGCGAAACCCGCGGTCTTCGCGGCGCAGGATGCGGATGTACGGAAATTTGGCGGCGTATTCCGCGAGAATCCGCGGCGTTTCGTCTTTGCTCCCGTCGTCCACGATGATCCACAAATCGGGCGGCATCGTCTGCGACGTCACCGAGTCTAGCGTCTGACGAGCAAATTGCGCCTCGTCGCGGCACGGGGTGATCACCACGTATCGAAAATTAGGCGGAAGTAGATTGGCCATGGGTCGGGGCCGCCGTTTGCTCCGGTTGATCGATCGGTTCAGGGCGAACCGGCTCGGATTTGCCGGCCATCGAAGATTCAATGATCCGCGCAATCCGCCGGGCTTCGGTGTGGACATTGAATTCCCGCATCACGACTTCGCGCCCGGCATAGCTGAATCGTTGGCGAAGCAGCGGATCATTCAACAGGGTGACGATCTTTTCCGCGGCCATTTCCGGGTCGCCCGGCGGCGCGAGAAATCCGCAGGCCCCGTCCTCCACCAGTTCCGGTGTTCCGGCGATGCGCGTGGCGATGACCGGCACACCGGCTGCCATCGCTTCCATGAGCACCACGGGAACCCCTTCGGCCAAGCTCGTCATCACAAACACATCGGATTGCGAGAGCAATTCGCGTATCCGCGCTTGCGATTGATATCCTAAAAATCGCACACAATCCTGCAAATTTAATTGCTTGACCTGATTTTCCAGCGAAGCCCGGTCCGGCCCATCTCCCACGACCACCAGTTCCGCCTGGGGAATGCTCCGTTTCACTCGGGCCAGTGCTTCCAGCAATACCGGCAGGCCCTTCACGGCCGCGAGCCGTCCCACGAACAGAAGACGGTATCCCGTGTTGCGCCGCGGCAATTCAAAAAATGACGGATCGATGCCGCAGTGGATCACGTGCAGCCGATGCCAGGCCGACATCGGCGTAAACGCCATCACCTGGCTCCGGCAGAAATGGCTGATGCAATTCACCCACAGGGCCTTTGCCGCTTTCTTTCCGATCTGCCAGTAGTGTGGCTGAAAAAATTCCGCGGGGCCATGAATACTGTAGCTGACGGTGAAGCCGCCCAGCTCCGACGCGATCGCAGCTACCGAGCCGCTGGAATTAGCGAAATGATTGTGCAGATGCGTCAATCGGCGCTTGTGCATGCGCCGCGCGACGATCCCCGCCTCGGCAAAATAAGCGACCTGTTTGAACAGCGCGATAAATCCCGGCGGTCGCAGTTCCCACGCGAAGCAAATCGCTTTGAGATACCGGACCGGCGAGCCCAAAAAAAGCATGAGATGCGCCGCGATCAGCGTGATCGGCGAAGCCGGCACGATGTAATACGTCTGGCGGCGCTCCGCTTCCTGCTCGGAGCCGACGTTTTCCGATGCCGCCGCCCGGCGCACCGAGAATGTTTCAATGTGATATCCCAACGCCCGCACCGCGATCACTTCGCGTTGGATGAACGTATCCGTCGCGCGCGGGTATTGCCCCGTCATGTAGGCCATGCGAACGCTCAAACCAGTACTCCTGTTTTACCCGCTTCCTTCTCAATCTCGGCGCAGCGCTGCAAGGCTTGTTTCAAATCGTATCGCGGCGACCATCCCAGGACGGATTTTATCCGTGCATTGTTATATCGCAGCGGCTTGCAACGGGCGTGCAGACGCGACGGAACGAGAATGCCCGGCAGGCGTGCCCGGCCCCCCAGCACCAGCCGGTTGAACAGCCACGCCGATCGTGCCGCCATACGCATCATCGTCCACGGCAGTGGTATGATTGTGGGGCGAGGCGCCGTTTGCCGCGCAATCAGCCGCCCATAACTGCGCTGGGTCGGCGGATCGTCATCCACGACGTTTAATATCTGCCCATCGGCAGCCGGCGTCTGCGCCGCCAGAAGGATCGCCTGCGCGCAATTTTCGACGTAGCACAGGGGGATTCGAGCGAATGTTCCCGTGCGCAGCCAATAGCGGCTTCCCGCTTTGAGCCCGACGCGAGCATTGAACAGGTTGCCTTCGCCATACAGCATCCCCGGCCGCAGCACTGTCCAGCGCCATCCGTTTTTCTTCGCGCAGTCGATCGCGAGCTTTTCCTGAATGATCTTCGTGATCGCGTAATCGTCCCGATCGCCCAGTGGATCATCCAGGGGCGAGTTCTCATCCACGGTCGCGAAGCTGCCCACTTTCATTGGATCGTAAACCGAAAAGCTGCTGACATGCACGATTTGCCGGACTGGCGCCTCGGACATCGCCCCCAGGAGGTTTTCCGTCGCCACGACCGTTCCGGCCATCTGCGTATAAAGATCGCCCGACTTGGCCGCCGCCAGATGCAAAACCGCATCGCACCCGCGCAGCGCGTCAGCCAATCCGCGCCGCGAGCGCAAATCCGCGCGTACGAGTTCGATTTTGGAGTCGGGCCAGGACGCCGACGATTCGGCGCGCACCATCGCTCGAACGTCATGCCCTTGCTCCAGCGCTTCGGCAACGACGTACTTGCCTAAGAATCCCGATGCTCCAGTGATCAGAAGTTTCATGGAATGCTAAATCCGGTTGGCCGGTTCCAGCATGGTATCGATCAGCCTGCTGACCCGATCCATATCGTCAAAAGTGACCGGCGGCTCCTGTCCACTGCTCAGTGCCGCGTACGTCTTGGTAAGAAAACTCGCCAATCCCTCATAAGCGGTCCGCTGCATAATTTTATCGAAAAATCCGCCGATTCCGGACCACATCATTCCCCAGCCCCCGGCGACATGGTTGAGCATGCCGGACAATTGCTTTCCTCTGCGCGGAACAACCACGCGCAGGTAAGGCTGAAACAAATCCGTTTGCGCGAATCCTCGGGTTCCGCGCACGGCCAGGAAAAATTCATCGGGTCCGCCCTGGCTGGTAAATCGAATCCGTCCGCGTACGCTGCCTCCGCCGATTAGCGCGTCAAGCTCATCATATTTGAAAATCGGCTCGCACCCGCGCTTGATCCAAGCCGCCCGGACTTGCTCGACGCTGGGCATAAACCGCAGCGCCAGATAGCACAGGTGCGTGATGAATTCGTGCAGTACGCCGCACGGCATGGAGTGGCTGGAATGCGGCAAGTTCGCATCGACATATCGCCCGCCGGGCGCGCGGATCGCCAGCGACATTCGCACTTCCACCTCCAGCACGTCGCCGAGCTCTCCCTTGGCGACCAATCGCTCGATGGCCTGCACGGTCCGATTGAAGCGGTAATTGTGATCTTCCACCAGCCGCTTCCCGCTTGATTTGGCCAATTCCCACAATTCCAGAAATTCCCGGTGCGTCGGCGCCACCGGCTTCTCAACGATCACGTGCGTTCCAGCCAAAAGGCAATCACGTACCAACACCGGATGCGACATCGCCGGCGTCAAAACATGTACGACATCCGGTTTGGCTTCGGCCAGCATTTTGCTCGCGTCCGTGTAAGCCGCCTGAGATTTGAAGCGGCTGGCGGCGAACGTCGCCATGGCTTGGGACAGATCGCAGACGCCCACCAGTTGCGCATGAGGACTGCTGGAAAGAAAACGTAAGTGTTCCTCGGAGATTTTTCCCGTTCCGATCACTGCCGCACGAAGCGGCGGGCCAGAGAATTTCGCATCGTTCGTTGACATCGTTGTTTTGATCACGCCACGTTGACCGGCGCGGGTAGAATGATCCGGGCCGGAATCCCCACGGCCGTCGCTCCGGCCGGCACGTCGCACAGCACCACGCTCATCGCGCCGATTTTCGCCCCCTTGCCGATCCGTACTCCTCCCAGCACCTGAGCATAAGCGCCAAAATCCACGTCGTCTTCCACCACGGGCACTGGGCCGCTGTTCACGCGGTTGCCGATCGTTACGCCTTGCCGCAAGGTGCAATTGGCTCCCAGCGTCGCCCCGGAATGCACAAAAATCCCGCTGAAATGATAGATCCGCAGTCCCGGGCCGATTTGCGCTTCTTTCGGCAAACTGATCCCCGTCATCGTCTCGACGATCCGAAATCGCAGCCAGTAAATTTTCGTGAGAAGCGATCGCCAAATCCCCGGCTTGAGCCGATCGACGCGCCGCCCGAATCGGTAAATCCGGATCGCCCAAATCGATTGCTCCTTGAAAAACGGTCGTTTGGGATATCGCGCCAGGTCGGCGCGGAAATCAGGATCTCGGCTCATCGCGCGGCCCCCGCAATCCCTGTCGTCTCCGTCACGGGCCCCGATGGAGCGGCAGGTCCCGTCGGTGTGCCCGGCTGCTTGTACTCAATCATCCGTGCCAATTTTCCCGCTGCCCGGTCCCGCCGATAGCGCATCTGCCCCGCGAGCCATCCCCATTTTCCCAGCATCGTGAAAAATCCGTACGCGATCGACGCCTTGATCCCTCGCCCGCGCCCAAGCATCGACCATGTCAATCGCGCCGCCTGCATTGGCCACGCTGCTGTGATCAATCCCACGCAAATCCATCCGACTGTCCACGCCCCCATCATGGCTATGCTGATACTCGCCAGCACCGCGATCGTCCAACCGATCGTCCAGATCACCGCGCTATGTGTTGATTTACCAAACAGCCGCTCGCCATTGACCGCCAGGCGCGAATAGACGTCCAGCGCGCCGTATCCGCTTCGGACTTGGCGGCGCCACCATTGCCCAAACCGGGTCATCGCCGAGTCATGCCAGGTCATCTCCGCGTTGATGCGCCGGAATTTCCAGGCCGCATGTCGAAGCCGCAGGCAAAGCTCCGGCTCTTCGCCCGCCGCCACGGACGGGTCAAATCCACCGACCATGCGCAGCGCTTCGACCCGATACATGGCGTCGCCGCCGCAGCTTTTGGCGGGCCCGACCGGCGTGTCCCACTCGATATCCGCCAATTGGTTGTAAATCGTTGCGCTGGCGAACCTCTCGCGCCGTCGCCCGCAGACTCCCGCGAGTTTTGTGTCCTGCTGCAAGGCTTGGGCCGCTTTCGCCAGCCATCCCGCGCGGATTTCGCAATCCCCATCGACGAATTGCACCAGGTTCACGCCCGGCGCGATCTGCGTGAGCCGTTCAAGCCCCGCATTCCTCCCGCGCGCTGCCGTGAACGGAATGCTCGGATCCAGTTCCACTACCTCCGCTCCGGCATTTTTCGCCGCCGCGACGCTTCCATCCGTGCTGCCCGAATCGACGTAAACCAGCGCCGCCGTGCCGCCCCCCGCGCTTTCCAGGCATCGCTTAAGCCGCTCCCCTTCATTGCGTCCGATGGCGACAATCCCCACGTCTTTCAGGATATTGGTCGCTCGCGCGATCGGTTCTTCTTGGCCAACAACGTGTCGCAAAAATGAAGAATACTGCTCGCCAATCAGCGACCACGCAAATCGCCGCGCGACCAGATGACGCCGCCGCGCAACATCCTCTTCGGACCGCGCCTCCAAGGCCCGCCTGAGCGCGCTCGTTACCGCACCGTCGTCCGCCATATCCACCAGAATCGCGCAATCTTCCAGCGTCCAACGTGTCACTTCCCAGTCATGCGTGACAATCGGCAGCCCGCTCGACAGCGCCTCCATATACGCATTGGCCGATGGCTCATCCCGGCTCGTGTGCAGAAAAACATCCGCACATCGATATAACTCCGGCATCTTCTCTCGCGGCAACGTCAGCCGCCGATATCTGCCGGGCAGTAATCGATTCGCCTCCGCATCCACTTCCTGCCGGCACTCGCCGTCCCCCGCGATGACCAGAAACATCCCCTCGACGCCGGCGACCGCTCGCACGCCTTCCGTCACGCGCTTCGATGGAATCAAGGCACTGACCATCAGCGTGACGGGTTGATTTCCTGGCAGCCCAAATTCCTCCCGATTTCCCGTCCCCGGCTGAAACACCTCCGGATCCACGCCGTTGGGAATCAGAGCGCAATCAAATCGCTCGCGATGCCGCTCGAAAAATTGCTCGTTGGTGCAGACCAGTCCGTCGCAATTGAAAAATCGAAACTCCGCGTTGCGGGCCCGAGCCATCCAGTCGCCGTTTTGCGTCACAAAGACATGCTTCACTCCGCCGCGTCGCAAAATCCAATTGGTATACGGATATGAGCATCCGATAGTGACATCAAAATGTGTCGGCTTGAACGCTCGCCAAAGCCCCGGCGCAAAGGTCAATTCCTCCCACGCATAATGATTCCGCAGGGCCGGCAGGCGCGGAAATCGCTCGAACTTTTCTCGTGGCCTGCATCGAATCTGGCGGTATTGATAGGGCGTATCCGTCTTCGCCGGGCCCGAGCCGAACACCGTCACCGAATGTCCCTGCCGGCCCAACTCAAATGCAATGCGCTCCAGCGCTGTCTCCGCGCCGCGCGCAACGCGGTGCAAGCCCGGCAAAGCGATGGCAATCCGAAGTGCTTTGGCCATCGGGTTATCCCTTCCCCGCCAATGACGCCGATTTCCCCGCCAAATCAGCCGCCGGCCATCGCATCAGCAATCCGAGGATTTGCCGCTGCTTGGTGAATTCCACCGAGTTTTTCCGTCCGCAAACCAACAGCTTTACATACCGCAATGCCACCGCGACAAAATCCACCCCGCGCGCCAGCAATTCCGCCCACAACCCATAGCATCGCCGTTGCACGAGGTATCGCGCCTTCCACCACATCATCTCGCGCTGCGGCGGCGCCACCCGCGTCGGATCGCTCGACGCACCCCCCAAATGAATCACCGCCGCACCCGGATCGTAGCGCACCTTCCATCCGCCGCGACGCACGCGATGGCAAAACTCCGCGTCTTCCCCCTCAAAGAAAAATCCCTCATCCAATCCGCCGAGGCGATCGATCGCTTCGCGGCGAATCATCATGAATGTCCCGCCCACCCAATCGACATCCCGTGTTTCGCTTCGCCGATCCCATCCCGGATCGTTTAAATCCGCCCACCCAAACAGACCTGGCAGCGCCCAAGGCAAACCCAGACTGTAAGCCGACAATCGCAACGGCGTCGGAAATTTCCGTGCCGTGTTCTGGACCGTCTGGTTGGAATTGAGCAGCAGCGCGCTCAGCACGCCGATCTTCGGGTCCGCATCCATCTTTTCCACGCAATATCGCAGCGTATTCGGCTGTGAAACCGTGTCGCTGTTGAGCAGCAGCACATAGCGCGCGTCAGCGGCCAATTCAATCCCGCGATTATTCCCGTACGAAAATCCACCGTTCTTCGGCAACGGCACGAGCCGGCACCAGGCCGACCAGCCGTTCGACTCAATCGCCTTGCCGATTTTCTCCAGCGAATCATCTCCGCTCGCGTTATCCGTGACGATCACCGTCGCGTTCAGCGGTGGCGTGATCTGCGGCGCCAGCGACTTAATGCACTCGATCGTCAGATCGGGCGTTTTGTAATTCAAAATCACGATGGCCACGTCGCTCGCCATAAAAGATCCGGTTCAAATCCGGTTCGTTGCCCGCCGTCCGCTCCGGCATGCGAAATGCCCTGGGATTCCTGTAAATTCCGGAAAATCCTGCTCACATGGAGCCCGGCATCGGCAGGGGGGCGGCGCCTGTCGGCGCGGCCGCCGGATCGACAGGCCCCGCGCCGGCAATCGTCTGGGATTGCCCCGGTCGCGGCTTTCCTCTCACCACGCTTTGGCGCATTGAAAAGTTCAGCCCCATCAGCCCGCCCGCGCCCAGAATGAAAATCGGGTTGATCATCGCATTTTGCAGGTTGTCATAGAGATGCAGAATGATCAGTATCGCCAGCGCCGCCGCCGGCGCAGCGCCGGGATGAACCCAATACCTCACCGGAATTTTCCACGCCAGCAACAGCAGTGGCAGCGTCAGCGCCGCCGTGAGCGAAACCAAACCCAATATCCCGTTGTGCCCAAAGGCAATGATCCACATCGCATCCGGCACCCCCATGTCGCGGCCCTGCTCGTCCTGTTCCCGGAATCGATTCCATCCGCCCCATCCAAACCACGGCTGCTTCAATGCCTTGCGAATGAAAATCCGCTCGCTGATCAACCGGCTCCCCAGCGAGCCCGCGCCGCGCGGATCATGTTGCGCGATCCACCTCACCAGATCCTGACCGCTCCACATATCCGCCGTTCGCGTCACCATGTAAATCGAAGGCAGCAAGGCCAGAACCAGGACCCACGCCGGCCAGCGCGTCAGGCGCGTCATGATCAGCGTTCCAATCCCCAACATCATCAGCACCGATGCTCCGACCGATTTACAAAACAGTTCCGTGATGATCAGCCCGAAAAATGCCGCGCCGGCTGAAATGATCCCCA
>CAZCKE010000090.1:0-11348 GCA_964499005.1 uncultured Tepidisphaeraceae bacterium | reverse complement strand
GGGGGAGGTTGGGACGCGCTGAGCAGCAGCGGGAGGGTTAGGAGGAGAGCGGTGTGGCGCATTGGTTGGTTTCCTGGAAAGAGTGGTAGTTGAGGGCATTACACGGGAATTAGGGGGTGAGCGTCAAGAAATTGTGGAGTAAGCGTGATCGAGATGAATGAAGGTTTGTTGTATGGGGCGTTTCGGGGGATTTTTCAATGCGAAATGCGCGAACCGAGGGAGGCGAGGGAGAACTCATCGGGCCCTCTTCGGTCTGCCTTCAGCTCTGAGGCTCAGGCTCGAAGAGAGCTCGGGATCGAAGACAAGGCGATAATCGGGACTGTCCCGATTTTGTTGAGCAGAATCGTAGTGACCCTATTTGGTGAACATATTTTGGGCGGGGGAGCGCGCTTTTTGGGAATTGCGTTTGGGCGTGGGAGTGCTCGGAGGCTTGGCGCGGAATTGCAGGTTGCGGGCGTTGACGATGACGGCGAGGGAATTTGGCGCTGGGCGCAGTGACTCGAGCTGGGAACTAACGACGGTTATTCGATATCGTCATCGGCTTCGTCTTCGGCGGGAGGAGCGGTGACTTTGGCGCGCTTGGGAGGACGCCGCTTGGCGCTTTGGGATCGGAGAATGGCGTGCCAGAAGTCGGCGGTGCTGAGGTCGGTGTGGGCGAGCTTGTTGAATTCTTTCTGGGCGGCTTCAAATTCGTCACTGTAGGGAAGAAGCTTGCCGCCTTTGGCGTGGCGGGGGAGAAGGCCTTTGAGCTGCTTGAGCTGATCTTCGTTGAGAGAGATGGGGTAGAGCTCTCCGGCGCTGTTGGTGCTGCTGCGGACGTATTTGAGAAGTGCGCCGTACATCTGCTCGGGGTGTGCATTCTTGAAGGTGCGGTCCTGGAATCCCTGGCAGAGATTGTCGAAGGCCTCGGTGTAGGGCAACTCGTCCCGGGCGATGCCGGCCGCGTTGTACAATTCCTGCAAGTGTTCCTGGTCGATTCCGCTAAGCTTCAGGGGCGGCCGCATGAATGCTCCTTGGGACAAAACGTACTAGAAGAAGTAAATTGTAAGGGAGTGAGAGGGAGGTGTCCATGCGTTTTGGAAAAACAGCGATTGCGCTGGGAAAATGACGAAATTCGAATGATGAATGACGAAGCAAATTCGGATGAATACGTGACTGAAAGGCATTTGAGCGCACATGAAACGAACAAACTGGTCGGCGGCAACAAGGCATTTGCGGAATGATCCGGTGATGCGGCGCATGATGGCGGCGGTGGGGCCGTGCCGGATTCGGCCGCGCCGGGATCATTTTGTGCTGCTTTGCAGGGCGATTTATTCGCAGCAGATCTCGTCGAAAGTGGCGCAGGTTCTCTTTGCGCGGTTTTGCGGCAAATTTCCGCGCAGGCGCCCGACCCCGCAACGCGTGGTGGAATTGCTGACCAACGGTCATGCGGAGGATTTGAAATCCTGCGGGCTCTCCCGGCAGAAGAAGGCCTATCTAATCGATCTGGCCCAGCATTTTCTCGATGGCAGGATTCCGAACCGGCGGCTGAGCCGGATGAGCGATGAGCAGATCATCGAGGCGTTGACGGCAGTGAAAGGGATCGGGCAGTGGACGGCGGAGATGTTTTTGATGTTCGTGCTGAACCGGCCTGATGTGCTGCCGGTAGATGACCTGGGTCTGCAAACGGCGGTGAAAAGGGCGTATGGGATGGCGCATCGGCCCAAGGCGGCGGAGTTGAGGGAGTTCGGGGAGAAGTGGAAGCCGTGGAGGACGGTCGCGTCGTGGTATCTGTGGAGGGCGGCGGAGGCGGAGGATGGGAGTTGGTAATGAGGGTTGATTTTTGCCGCGGAGACGCAAAGGACGCGGAAAAATGCAAAATTTGAAATTGGAATCGGATTGAAGTTTGAAACAAGGTGAATATGAAAGGAGATGCGATGTCGGATTCTTTGGCCGCCACGCCGCCGATGGGGTGGAATTCGTGGAACATGTTTGGGAGCAAGATTCACGAGACGAATGTTCGCGAAACGGCGGACGCGATTGTGTCATCGGGTCTGAGGGATTGCGGGTACGGTTATGTCGTCATCGACGATTGCTGGTCGAAGAAGAGTGGGAGGGATTCGGATGGCAATCTGGCGGCGGACCCGGAGAAATTTCCAAGCGGGATGAAAGCTCTGACGGATTATGTGCATGGCAAGGGATTGAAGATCGGGATTTATTCGGATGCGGCGGACAAGACGTGCGCGGGGTATCCAGGAAGTCATGGATTTGAAGAACAGGATGCGAAGCTCTGGGCGTCCTGGGGATTTGATTTTCTCAAATACGATTACTGCAACGCGCCGACGGACCAGGCATCGGCGATCGAGCGATATTCGCGCATGGGGGAGGCACTGCGAAAAACGGGCAGGGAATTTTTGTTTTCGCTCTGCGAATGGGGCGGGAGGGCGCCGCATCTGTGGGGGAAGAAAGTAGGAGGGAGCATGTGGCGCGTGTCGGGGGATGTTTTTGATAGCTGGGTCAATATCTGGGTGGCGCCGTACAAGTATTACGGGATCGGGGTGGATTTCTCGATCGATATCGCGGCGGATCTGGCGGAGTATGGCGGGCCGGGTCGGTGGAACGATCTGGACATGCTGATCGTGGGGCTCAAGGGGAAGGGGCAGATTCATGGCGGGGGTTTGTCGTTTATCGAATATCAGACTCACATGTCACTCTGGTGCATGGCGTGCTCGCCGCTGATGATCGGCTGCGACGTGCGGAACATGGACAAGGATACGACGAGCCTGCTCACCAATAGGGAGGTGATCGCGATCAATCAGGATCGGCTGGGGATTCCAGCGCGGCGAGTGAAGTCAGTAAATCATTGCGAGACATGGAAAAAACCGCTGGCGGATGGGTCGCTGGCCGTGGCGCTGATCAATCGGGGTTACAGCGGACAGGATGTTTTGCTCAAAGCGAGCGATGTGGGGCTATTGGATACGCCCAAGACGGCGCGGAATTTGTGGGCGGGGGAGGATTTGCCGAGTTTTGGAGAGCAAATGACGCAGCGGGTGCAGCCGCATGAAACGATTTTGTTGAAGATAACGGCGTAGAAGATGGGTCTTGAGGCGATAGAATAGAACAATGAGGATGATATGAGCACTGTGGAGTTGCGCCGCAAAATTAAGAAACAAATAGACGATTTGGATCCTGATCGGCTGAGGTATGCGGCGGATTTGCTCGCGTTGCTTCAGCCGGCAAATGGCGGTCGTGGGGATGCAGGGATTGCGCGGTTCCGCTCCCGATTGGGCAAGGCGGAACGAGATATTGCGGCGGGACGGTTTGTATCGGCTGAGAAACTTCGGCGCAAGTATTGAAGCGTTTGCCCTTATCCTCGCGGCGCATGCGGCCCGGTTCTTCGAGCGCGCCGATGCGCCGTTGCAAAGACGGCTGGATCGGTGCTTTGCAAATCTTCGCGCTGAACCGCGTCGGCATAACAACATCAAACGGCTCAAGGGCGAATTTGCCCATCTCTGGCGCTATCGAGTGGCTGACTGGCGCGTCGTTTATCGGATTGATGAGCGCGCGGGGCGAATCATCGTTTTAACCATCGCGCACCGGCGTGATGTTTATGAATAAACCAGGATCGTCCGCGGGATAAGTGATCTCCGTTCCCCGCACTTTGGCGAATTTGGTCAGCGTGTGGGGTTTGATTTGCCTGGCGTCGTAGATGTCGAGGACTTCCCAGCCGCGAATAAGTAAAGCGTCGGCGATAAGGGAACGGTGGCATTGCCAGGGGAGGGCTTCGGCGCACATGAAGGCGGTGGGTTTTTCCGAGGCGATGGATTGGAGAGAGTCCAAGGCGCTGAGAAACTCGGGGGTTCGCATGTAATCGGCGTAGCCGCGGAAGGAGGCGTTGCGCCAGGCGGTGTTGGGGGAATCGGGCTGGGCTGGTCGGCGGCCGCCAAGGGCGGGCATAGGTAGGTATTGGATAGCGTCGCGGGGGAGCGCGTCTTTCATGGCGCCGGCGTTGAAGTGGGGGTGACGGCGGGAGCCGGGGAAGCGACGGACGTCGGCGAGGGCCTGAATATTGTGGGATTTGAGTATGGCGACGAAGTCATCCCAAGTGCGGGTGGAGTGACCGATAGTGAAGATTTGGCGGGGCATGTTCCATTATAGTTGCAGAATTGAGGAGGGGCCCGGGAACTGGACCATTGCATGTCCGGTTGGCCAATGGTTGTACACTGAATGAGTGATGACAGCACTAACTGAACAACCGCACGCCTCTCAATTCAGTGATTAAGATCTGCTGAAGCGAAGCGTTTTTAGTCAGGATCGGGGGGCGTTAAGCGAGCTGATCACGCGTTATGCTCCGATGGTTTATGCCGCTGCGCGGCGCCAGGTGCGTGATGCCACTTTGGCGGAGGATGTAATGCAAAACGTCTTTATGACATTTGCGCGCCGTGTGCGCGAGATTCGATCCGGCGCGGCGGTGGGGGCGTGGCTGCTGCAAACGACGCGATTCACGGCGGCGAATGCGATGAAAATCCAGGCGCGACGGCTTCGTCATGAACGAGCGGTCGCGTCGGGCCGGCATGAATCAGTTCCCTGTGGCGATTCAGCTGCGTCTTTGGAAGAGCAATGGCAGATGATCGAGCCTCACCTGGATCGCGCGATCTCGCGACTTTCCTGGGCGGATCAGACGACGGTCGTACTGCGATTTTTCCGAGGGTTAAGCTTGCGCGAGGTGGCCAATGCGACGGGTACAACAGAGGAAGCAGCCCGCAAGCGTATTAGCCGCGCCATTGATCGGCTGCGCGCACAGTTGCTGGGCGCCGGCGTCGAGCCGGCCATTTGTGTCGAGACGAGCTTGATCACGTTGCTGATCAGTCACGCCGTCAAGCCTATGCCGGCCCATCTGCTGTCCCAAGCCGCCGCCGCCGCCTCGGCCACCAAAATGGTCGGCGGGAAAATGTTATTCGGAGCATTTACCATGAGCGGGGCTATCAAAATCGCTTCGGGCATAGCGGTGGCGGCGCTGATCATCAGCGGGGGGATTGGGGCCGCGAAGCTGGCGAAAAACGTGACGATGGCCGGCGCTGTCTCGGCCAAATCAGCGGCACTGGCGGTTGAGTTACAACCGGCGCAACCGCCGCCGACAGCTCAGGAACCGGCGCAAGCGTTCAACGCGGTTTACGAGTTGAGTCCCGGGCAAAACTTCAAGTTTGTTTCTGTTCCTTTTATCCCGGAGCGCTGGCCTTACGTGCGGATGAAGAATGCGCTGCCGGATAACTTCGGATGGAGGGATTGTATTTTCTTTCGGGAAGAATCCAGCGGAGAGTTAATTCCGCAGCGATTTACGGATTGTGGGGGGCATGGCAACGGGGGAAAGGGCTGGACCGTTCATGATTTAGCCGGGGCGATTAACGACGCGAACGATATGGGCCATCGGCCCTGGCAATTCCAGGGAGATGCCGCGTTGCTGAATACCCGTCTTCCCGGCGATATGGTCTTTCGCCGAAACGCAGCGATAGAGGATGTTCTGAGCGGGCTGGCGGATGGCGTATCTGTAAAGCTTGGCCGCAAAGTCGTTTTCATCCACGATCGCATTCAGCATGACGTTATCGTGGCGGCGGAAAACGATAAAAAACATCCCGGTGATAACGGCCCGCGCAACGTAACGGTTCACATCCTTTCACCTGCCCTCAATGGCACCACGGGTTACTCGCTGTCTGAGGGCACAATCGGTAGTTTTCTGAATCTGCTGGGCAGGATCAGCGGCCAACTGGTCATTGACGAAACCCACCAGGCCGGCCAGAACTCCAGCCCCGTTCTCTACCACTACGATGCCAAGCCGATTCCCGATAACGGGGATTCCGCTGATTTGCAGCTTGGCGAGTTGCTGGCCTCCATGACCGATCAGACCGGCCTGACTTTCACGCTCGAAACCCGGGAAGTGGATGTGTGGAGGCTGGCAGAAGCGCCTTCAGGAAGCAAGGCTACTTCTCGATAGCCCATTTATTTGCCGCCAATCACCGGATGCCGTTTTATTACTCGTCCACGGCGGCGTCTTGGCCGGAAAGGCCGAAGAAGATCACGTCGCCCAGCAATAGGCTGAATTCGGCGGTCGGATTGCGCGTGAATTCGTGGCAGTAGACCTGGAACTGCTCGCGCAGACCGCCAAAGCGCTCGATGTCCTGCTTGACCTGCTGGACGCTGGTGTTGTTGTGGAAGACAGAAGGGTCCTGGATGAGCACGGACATCTTTTTGCGAGCGGCGGTTTCCTGGGCAAGGTACTCCGCCAGTCGCCGCTGGGCGTGGGGCAGTAAATCCGTTCCCTTATACTTATAGACCCACTCCTGGCGCTTACCGATAAGTCGTTGATCATTGATCATGGAGCCTCTTAGATGGTTGTGCGGAAATCCGTGGCTGCGCGACCGCTATTACTTCAATTCCACGGTCCAGTACGCCGTATCCAGGAATTGCTTCCAGCTTGAATAGCGGGCATCGGCCAGGCGGATGTTAATGACGGGGCTGCGCTTGGGCTTGACCGGCTTGGTGATCAGGTGCATGTGGGCTTGCTCGGGGGTGCGGCCGCCTTTTTTCACGTTGCAACGGACGCAGCAGCAGACGATGTTTTCCCAACTGCTACGACCGCCCTGGCTGCGGGGGATCACATGGTCGAGGGAGAGCTCAGTGGTGCTCATGCGCTTGCCGCAGTACTGGCAGCGGTTGGAATCGCGCGCGTAGATGTTGCGGCGATTGAACTTCACGTCCTGACGCGGGAGCTTGTCGTAGCCGAGCAGGCGGATGATGCGCGGGACGGCAATCTGGAAGCGGACGGTGTGGATCCAGTCGTGCTCATCGGGTTCGAATTCGGCTTTGAGCTGACTGATTTCGCGCCAGCCTTCAAAGTTGAAGTTCTGCCAGCGGCTTTGGCCGGCGGCGTCGGTTTCGATATGAATGACCTCGGCCATCTCGCGGCAGAGCATCGAGAAGGCCCGGCGGACGTTGATGACTCGAATGGCCTGATAAAAGCGGTTGAGCACCAGGACGTTGGCGCTCAACGCGGACACGCCGCCGCTGTTAGCGGACGAGAAATTGGAGGGCTGGGCGATGAACATATTCCACGGCATGAAATTGTACCTCTGGGAATTGGCATTGGCCAGTCGGGCGAACCCACGAGTCAGAATAAGCGGCATACCTTTGGAAATCATTAATAGCTTGGCCCCCTGGGCCGCAAGCTGTCTATAATCCCTTCCCATGTTGACGCGATTCTCGTGCGCGTTTTTGGCGATATTCGTTTGTGCGTCTGCCGCATCGGCGGACGTTTCCCATATTCGCGCGCGGATGGTGGCGGATACGGCGGCGGTTGTGCCGGGCAAGGCGTTTTTGATGGGGGTGCTGTTTACGGTCGATCCCGGGTGGCATATTTACTGGAAGAATCCGGGAGATGCGGGGATCGCGACGAAGGTGAAATGGGATTTGCCGGCGGGGTTTTCGGCGGGTGAGGTCATGTATCCGACGCCATATCGGATCGATCAGACGGGAGACATTCATTGCTTTGGGTATGAGAATTCGGTTTTATTGTGGGCGCGGGTGACGGCTCCAGCATCTTTGCCGGCAGATTTTGAGGGGGAGTTTAAGGCGAATATTTCGTGGCTGGTGTGTGCGGATCAGTGTTATCCGGGGAAGGCATCGGTGAGAATGACGTTGAGGAGTTCGGGGAGCGCCGAGCCGGCCAATCAGGAAATCTTTCAGCAATGGCAGACTCGGCTTCCCGTGGAGGCCGCTGAATCGGCTGATCTGGCCAATTGGAGCGTTTCGGCGGGCCCGCACACGGCGGAGACCGGGCAAGCGGTGGTTCAGATTTCGTGGAAGGGGGCGACGCCGAAAGATGTACAGTTTTTCCCGGAAATATCGGAGAATTATGACATTGATAAGATCAGTGTGCAGAATGATGGCGGCGGGTCACGGATCACCTTGAACTGGAGTTTGGTTGCGGGAAAAAAGCCGGTTCCTGAAACTTTGGACGCGGTGGTGGGGTATAATGCGGGAGAGAATCGCCGGGGCGTGTCGTTGAAAATCGCTCTTCCCGACCCGACGCCGGAGAAGCAAAAAAACTAGAAAAGAAGGAGAACCAACCATGCGGAAGATTTACTCGTTAGCGTTATTGGCGGCTTTGGCGGCGGCTGTTTTTGTGGCGCGCGGATTGGCGGCGGATCAGCCGAGCGTGTCGGGCAAGGCGGTCATCGGGCAGCCGGCTCCGGATTTCATGCTTGCGGATCAGAACGGCAAGAATGTGAGCCTGCATGATTTCCGCGGGAAGATCGTCGTCCTGGAATGGACCAATCCGGAGTGCCCGATCGTGCAACGGCACTATCAGGCCAAGACAATGCTCAATCTTTACGGTGAGTACAAAGACAAGGACGTTGCTTGGCTGGCGATCAATTCAACCAACAGCGCCGACAATAAGGAAAACCTGGATTGGGCCAACCAACAGGGGATTGGGTATTCGATTTTGAACGATTCATCGGGCGCGGTGGGGCATGCGTATCGGGCGACCAATACGCCGCATATGTTCATCGTCGGCAAGGATGGGAAGCTGGTTTACCGAGGCGCGATCGACAACGATCCGCAGGGGGATATGACCAGCGGGAAGATTAATTATGTGAATCAGGCGCTGACGGAGATTCTGTCGGGCAAAGCGGTGAGCGTTCCGGAAACGAAGGCGTATGGGTGCACTGTCAAATACGCGAACTAACAGCGACTCCGCTTTAGTCTCCACAAAATCCTAATTGACTCCAAACCCACGGATTCGCCGTGGGTTTGTTTTTCCATCGCCGTTCCCAAATTCATCTTTCAAGGCACGGTACTGGCCCTGGGGTGCGAAATTCGGTTTTGTACGGGCGCGCTGCTTCCTCCATCCATCTCGCTGGTTACCAGTTCTTTTTATACGCCGTTAGAAATCTTACGTAGTGGAAACGCGGCAAAAGACGTCACGGTCATGGCCTGGTCTCATAATCCCCGTTTAAGGCAAGCACGGTTATTCGCTCATTATCCCGCATATTTATTACGATGATTACAACCGGAGGTTTCGGCATAAACGGAAGGAGATGGTGCAAAACCATAAGTGTGCCCGATGAGCATGAACCGAGTCAACCGATCCCGCCCGGCGCTGCTGGTTGGACTGGTTTTTTGCCTTATAACTCTGAGCAACGTTTTGGCCGCTGGCGATGAATCCACTACCCGCGCGGTAGCTTCTGGGCCTTCCTCGACAACGCGTAAAGCCACTCCTCCTGCCCGCAAATCGGCCGATCCATCGTCTTCTGATCTAACATCTCTGAGCCTCGAAGATCTCATGAACGTCACCGTCAACTCCGTGTCAAAGACCGACCAGAAGATCTCGCAGGCGCCGGCCGCCATCACCGTGATTAACCATGACCAGATTGAGCGCTCCGGCTTAACGACCATCCCTGATCTTTTGCGCCTTGTCCCCGGCATGGACGTTGGCCGGATCGATGCCAGCACATGGGCCGTCAGTTCCAGGGGATTTAATAATCAGTTTGCCGACAAGCTCCTGGTCCTCATGGACGGCCGTACCATTTACGACCCCCTTACGGCCGGCGTCTTTTGGGACCAGCAAGATTATGTTCTGACGGATCTGGATAAAATCGAGGTCATTCGCGGCCCCGGAGCCACACTCTGGGGCGCTAACGCCGTCAACGGCGTCGTCAATATCACCACGAAAAGCGCCCGCGACACACAGGGCCTTCTCATCGATGGGCTCGCTGGCACGAACGAATCTAACGGCTCTGTGCGATATGGCGGAAAAATCGACTCCGATACGTATTATCGCGTCTACGGAAAATTTCGCGACTTCTCGGACTTCTCCGACGATACCGGCGCAAACTTCAACGACGGCTGGCGCTCGACGCGAGGCGGATTTCGCATCGACCGCTATCCTGATTCGGACACCACCTTCACTCTTCAAGGAGACATATTCCACGACGTCCTGACCGATACGAGCATGCCTGGCAGCTCCATCATTTCCCCCGACGGCAGTGGAGGAAATGTGCTTGCGCGTTTCACTCACGACCAATCCACCGAAGCCGGCACTTCACTTCAAATTTATTACGACAATGCGACGATCCCCGGCGAGGGAGGCTATCATCGCGACACCATCGATCTCAGCTACCAACAGCGCGCCCCCATCGGCTCGATTCAGGAATTGACCTGGGGAGGCGGCATGCGTGGGGAGCGCAGCTCCACCGACCCGTCTTCGGCGCGTTTCCTCAACGGCGACATTAGTTACGACTATATCCTTAGCGCCTTCGCCCAGGACGATATCACGCTCGTTCCCGAACGCTTTCATCTTGTCATTGGGTCAAAATTTGAATACAGCAGTTACGATCGGTTCCAAGCACAACCCGGCGCTCGTCTCCTATTCACGCCAAACGAGCGCAACACGTTTTGGGGCGCCGTTTCTCGCGCCCTCCGCTCGCCCTCACTGGATGATCGCAAGGAAATTAGCGCCTTCGGCGCTATTGGCGCTCCGGGAACGATCTCTCTGGGGAACCCCGATCTCAAGCCGGAAGAACTCATCGCGTATGAAGCCGGTTACCGGGCTCAACTGTCCAGCGCGCTGACCTTCGATGCGGCCACGTTCTATAACCATTACGGTCGACTTACCGCCGATGGTCTTAGGGCCGACGGCAATACCACCATCCTGGACGCCGCCCACGGCTGGTCCACCGGAATTGAAGTCTCCGCCGATTATCGCGCCGCGCCCAATTGGCGGCTTGAGGCTTCCTATTCGTACCTTTTTAGCAGTGCCACGCCGGACCCCGGCACCCTTCTGGACAACAACAACACTGTCTCGGAAAGTCCCCACGATCAAGCTCAATTGCATTCGTATTGGGACCTCACCGATCACATCGAGATCAATTCCAGCATTTATTTCGTGGAACATTCTGACGCCGCTCCTGAATACATCCGCCTTGACCTGGGCCTCAATTGGCGGCCCTGCGACCACGTGGAACTAGGGATCGAAGGTCAGAATCTTCTTCACCACCGCCATGGCGAGTTCTCGGATTTCGGTTCGCTGTCGCCCGTCGCGCGAAATTTCTATGCGCATGTCCGCGTGACCTATTAGCCGCGCGTCCGGCCGGCATCGCCTGGGCTCTCTTCATCGCATTCCCGACTTTTCCCCTCGCAATTCCTGCCCGCTTGTTTAAGCTGGCGTCCAACGCGATTATGGTTTCATGAAGAAATATTTGACGGAATTCATCGGGACGTTTTTTCTGGTTCTCACGGTGGGCATGAGTGTGATTGAGCCGGGGATCGGGCCGTTGGCGCCGCTAGCGATTGGGTCGGCGTTGATGGTGATG
>CAZCKE010000089.1:7338-11356 GCA_964499005.1 uncultured Tepidisphaeraceae bacterium | reverse complement strand
GCCCCGCTTGGCGGGGCTACCTGAAGCCACGCCCTATGGGCGTGGAGCCTCACTCGGATTTCTTTCTGGTTTCGGACTTCTGGTTTTCCCTGCCCCCGGCCTATCATCCCTCACACAAAGGAGTTCCCACATGCCCAAAATGCGAGCCGTTCAAGTCCCCAAACCCGGCGCCGCTTTCCAAATCGTCGAACGTGAAATCCCCCAACCCCCTCCGGGGTGGGTTCGCATCAAGGTGCAGGCCTGCGGAATCTGTCACAGTGATTCCGTCGTCAAGGAAGGTCTCTTCCCCGGCATCCAATACCCGCGCGTCCCCGGCCACGAAGTCGCCGGCGTCATCGACTCACTCGGTGACGGCGCCGCTCCCTGGAAAGTCGGCCAGCGCGTCGGCGCCGGCTGGCACGGCGGATACTGCGGGCACTGCAAGCCCTGCCGCCAAGGCGACCTCTTCGCCTGTGACACCAATCAGGTCACCGGCCTGACCCACGACGGCGGCTACGCCGATTACATGCTCGCCCCCGCCACCTCCATCGCCGCCATTCCCGACTCCATTTCTCCCGTCGAAGCCGGCCCCCTCATGTGCGCCGGCATCACTACCTTCAACGCCCTTCGCAACAGCCACGCCATCTCCGGCGACACCGTCGCCATCCTCGGCATCGGCGGCCTCGGCCATCTCGCTGTCCAATTCGCCAACAAAATGGGCTTCAACACCGTTGCCATCGCCCGCGGCGCCGACAAGGCCGACTTCGCCAAAAAACTCGGCGCCGCCCATTACATCGACAGCCAATCCTCCGACCCCGCCGCCGAACTCCAAAAACTCGGCGGCGCTAAAGTCATCCTCGCCACCGTCACTAATGCCGACGCCATGACCGCTGCCCTCGGCGGCCTCGCCATCAAAGGCAACTTCCTCCTCGTCGGCGCCGTCCAATCCATGACCATCCCTCCCCTCTTCCTTCTCATGGGCAGCCGATCCATCTCCGGTTGGTACTCCGGGACCTCCATCGACTCTGAAGACACACTCGCCTTCAGCGCCCTCTCCGGCGTCCGCTCCATGAACGAAATCTACCCCCTCGAAAAAGCCCCCGAAGCCTACGACCGCATGATGAGCGGCAAAGCCCGCTTCCGCGTCGTCCTGACCATGGGAAATTAGACCCCTCTGATCCCGCTCTCCCCATGTATTCATGGGGAGAGGGTTAGGGTGAGGGGCCCTTTTAAGTTCCTTGACCTTCGCCTTTTTCATCTCCATCACCAATACTGATGCACCAACGGCTTAATTCGCTGGTTGTACAGTTCCCCAATCTTCCCCATCGTCGCCGCCGAAATCGGCGCCAAATCCCCCGCTGCCACATTCTCATCCACCTGCTCCGGCCTCTTCTCCCCCGGAATCGCGCACGTCACTGCCGGAAACATCAAGATCCACCGCATCGCCAACTGCGCCATCGTCGCCCCCGCCGGCGCCAGTGGCCGCAGCGCTTCCACCGCCGCCAATCCTGTTTCATAATCAAACCCCGAAAATGTCTCCCCCCGATCAAACGCCTCCC
The DNA here is from genome assembly GCA_964499005.1 of uncultured Tepidisphaeraceae bacterium. GTDB lineage: Bacteria > Planctomycetota > Phycisphaerae > Tepidisphaerales > Tepidisphaeraceae > CAZCKE01. Next base: position 9,818 of record CAZCKE010000089.1, on the reverse strand, counting down.
CGTGCCGGTTGAACTGCCGATGATCATCCTTCGCGAACGTGCTCTTTTTCGTCATCTTCCCCGCCAGCATCCCCGACGACAGCGGCAGCCTCGCCAAAATCCCCACCTTCTTCTTGATCGCCTCGGCAAAGAATAAATCCGCCGGCCTTTGCCTGAAAATGTTGAAGATGATCTGAACCGATTGTACGTTCGGATACTCGATCGCCTTCAGCGCCTCCTCCACTTTCTCGACGCTCACCCCGTAATGCCGCAGCTTCCCCGCCTTGACCAGATCGTCCAGCGCTCCAAACAATTCAGGCTTGTAATACACCTCCGTCGGCGGGCAGTGCAATTGCAACAAATCCAGCGCCTCGGTCTGCAAATTCTTCAAACTCCGCTCGATGAACGCGGTGATGTTCTCTCGGCTATACCCTGCCGCGTTATGTGGATTGAGCCTCCGCCCCGCCTTGGTCGCCACATAAAATTTCTCTTTGCGTTCCTTGCGAAGCTGCGCGATCAACCGCTCGCTCCGCCCATCCCCATACACATCCGCCGTGTCGATAAAATTGACCCCCTTATCCAGCGCCCGATGTAGCGCCGCCAGGGATTCCTTATCATCCACCGTCCCCCACGCCCCTCCCACGGCCCACGCGCCAAAACTGATCGTCGAAACTTTCCACCCTGTCCGTCCCAGTTCTCGATACTGCATAGCCGTTGGTTTTCCTTGAAAAGCCTATTAGACCGACAAGTCGTATCGGCGTGAAGGGACATCAAGCATTTAACCCGTTTGGTCCTTGCCATTGAAACTCGCCGGGCTTAGCGCCCTCATCTCCCGCGTCAATAAAGCAACGTCACGTGCCGCATTCCTTCACTGGACTGTTGAGGAAATGCTAAAGAGGGTAGAGGGGGTGCGGAAGGCGGGAGAAAAAATTGTCTTCGACCTTGAGCTCAGACCGAAGAGGAGCCTTATGGTTTGTCTCCCGCCTCCCTCGCTCTGTGAATTCGTATTTGAAATGCAATGCCCGCCTAAACCGCGCCGACCAAATGCAATCTCACATCTTCCAAAACCCCGCCGTAATCAATTCCACCAGGCAGTGGTCCGGATCCCGAAAATAAAGACTCCGCGCTCCGCCCGGCCAGGTCATTCTGCCCTCGACCTCGACACCCTTCGATTTCAACCGCTCCACCCACCCCGCCACATCCTCGTCCAAAATCGAAAACGCAAAATGTCCACCGTGCGACGCCGTATGCCCGGGAATTACGCCGTTGGGAGTCTCGTGAGGCTCCTTCGTCACGCCTTCTTTAAACAGCAAAAGCACGCTCCGCCCCGCCACGTTGAGCGCGATCAGCCGCTCCGAATCGAGCAACGTCGCAAATCCGAATATCCCGCGGTAAAACTCCGCCGTCTTCTTCAAATCCCTGACATACAACGCCGTCTCCAAAATCCCTTGAACGCTCGGCATAACAAACCTTCCTTTGCTCCACTCAATGCCGCATAGATTAGCACATCAATCCCCGGACCATATGCCTTCCAATCACCCCTCGGATATTCTTCCCGCATGCCCCTGCGCTTCACTGCCAAAATGCTCATCCGCGGCGTCAATCCGTACGTCCCCGTCTCTGCCGCACAAGCCGCCTCCCTTAAACCCGGCTGGCGCAAACCCCTCCCCGTCCTGGTCCGCGTCAACGGCAAACCCAAAACCCCTTGGCGCATCAACATGATGCCCACCGGCAAAGGCGGTTTCTACCTCTACCTCCACGGCGACGTCCGCAAAGCCTCCGCCACCCAGGTCGGCGACCGTATCACCCTCGAGCTCCGCTTCGACCCCGCCTACCGCAACGGCCCCATGCACCCGATGCCCGCCTGGTTCGCCGCCGCCCTGGCCCAAAATTCCAACGCCAAAAAATCCTGGACACTCCTCACCCCCAGCCGCCAAAAAGAAATCCTCCGTTATTTTGCCCGTCTAAAATCCAAGGAAGCCAAGGCTCGAAATTTGTCCCGCGCCCTGCGCATTTTGTCCGGCGAGTCCGCTCGATTCATGGCTCGATCCTGGAAAGATGGAAAGTAACTCGATCGCTTTTGGTTTTCTGATCTAAACCCTCACCTCACCAGCGCCAACCCCACCCGGAAAATCGACGTCCGCTGCTTATACGTCAGCAGGCTCTCCCCATACCCGTTAAAATATTGCGCGTCCAATGAAATATCCGCGTTCCCCCGCAAAATCCGCGTCAGGGGATACGTCAAATCCAATTGCATGCTTCCCCGATTCCAGCTCGTGCCAACGCGCCCGAGCGCCGCCAGTTGCAATCCATCCAGTTGCCCAACGACAAAACGCAAATCCGCATACCCCCGGTAGTGCGCGATGTCCGGGTTGTCATCCAAATTTCCAATGTACGCATAAAGCTTCGGCGCGGCGCTGACGAACAACCCGCTCTCCTTATCCGTCAGCGTCACGATCGGCCGAATATAAACAATGTTCAGCGACCTCGAATCCGTTCCC